>NZ_JANHZS010000028.1:0-82466 GCF_041414765.1 Pseudoalteromonas sp. DY56-GL79
CAAGAGCCCGGATATAAGCACGCAATCACACTAATAATGCTAAAAGTGGCTTGTACAATTGGAGGAGTCCATATAAGACGCTTTACGCGGCGAGCAGTAACAACAAAAACAACACGCAAGATCGCAGGGCAAACCTGCTCCTACTCCGTGTTGTAGGAGGCGCTTTACGCGGCGAGCAGTGACAACAAAAAACAATACGCAAGATCGCAGGGTGAACCTGCTCCTACCCCGTGTCGTAGGAGACGCTTTACGCGGCGATCTGTTAAAAAAGTATAATTTAAGAAACTTAATTACGGCAGGCCATCGAGTAAAAACTGCTCCGCACGTTCAACGCGGCGGGGTTTCCCCTTTAACAGCAAAACATCATTAACGCGTAAAATGGTTTGCTCATCTGGTTGAGCAATTTCTTCGCCGTCCCGTCTTAATGCAGTAATATCAACGCGCTTAACCTTGAGCTCAAGCTCAGCGATTGACTTGTTAACGGCAAATGCATGGTCAGGCAAAGCAATGGCATGCAAATATTCTAGTCGCTCGCCTGTGACTTCATGCAGATCACTGCTGTCTCCAGCAAAAAAACCATGTAAATACGGATAACGATTTTCTCGCTCTTTACTGACGCGACGAAAAATCCTGCGCATTGGCACGCCAGACATGTACAGCACATGGGAAACCAGCATCAAACTTGCCTCTAAAGTTTCTGGCACAACTTCTGCGACGCCCATGGCTTTTAATTGCTCCATATAGCTGTCATCTTTCATGCGTACCAAGATCTTCACTTCGTGGGTACGCCGACGAATGGCGTCAACAACGACTTGCGTCTGTTCAAAGTCATCAAAGGTAATGATAACCAAGCGCGCTTTATCAATATTTGCTGACTTTAACAGCGTTTTTTGTGCCGCATGACCAAATAACACGGGCTCACCCGCAATTTGTGCGTCTTGTACAATTTGCGGGTTGCGCTCTACCGCAATATATGGAATAGCCTCTGGACGTAAAAATCGTGCGATAGTTTGACCAACACGCGCGTAGCCAAAAATCACAACATGATTTTTTAAATCAGCCGCGTTATAACCACTTGGCGCTTCGGGTTGCCAGTCTTTTTCTATTCCCAAGATATTGAGAATATGCGCGGTTTTACTAATAAGATAAGGCGTTAACGCCATAGACAACACGCCAAGCGTGATCAAGAAGGACACTTCATTCTTGTCTAATAATTGATGTTTACTGGCAAGAGCAACCAATACAAAGCCAAATTCCCCCATTTGCCAGATCAAAATACCAGCGCCCCAAGCGTCTTTTTTACGCTCTCCCATTAACTGCGCAACGCCAATGATGATCAACACTTTGATCACAAGCACAGCGCCAAGTGCTGCAACAATATAAATAAACTGGTCGAGCACATAAGGAATATCTAGTTGCATACCCACTGTGACAAAAAAGAGTCCCATTAAAATATCTCGAAATGGTCTAATTTCTGCCTCGAGCTGATGTCGATATTGGCTTTCCCCTAACATCATGCCCGCTAAAAATGCGCCGAGCGCCATTGAAAGTCCGAACGCATAAGTGAGCGAACCCGCGCACAGGGCTACAACCAAGGTAGATAAAACAAAGAGCTCATCTGTTCTTACTAATGCGATTTCGTTGAATATTCTAGGTAGTAACCACTTACCTATTGCCCATAAAACCAGACACACAACCGCTCCCTTGGCAAACGCAAAAAGAAGCGCTGACGCCAGCTCTGAATTACTCGCAGAGGAAATAAGCGGAAACGCGATGAGCAGTGGCACAACGGCAATATCTTGGAATAACAACATGCCAATACCGAGCTGACCATGGCGTGTGTTGAGCATCCCCAGCTCTTTTAACAGCTTAACCACAACCGCTGTAGAAGAGAGAGCAATGAGGCTCGCAATCACAAATGCCCCCACCCACTCATATTGCATAAAACGCAACACCAACATACCGATGATCGTGGTCACAATGACCTGCAAACTCCCTAAACCGAATACTACGTTTCGCATTGCCATTAATTTTGACACGGAAAATTCAAGCCCTAAACTGAACAGTAAGAACACAATCCCAAGCTCGGCCATAAAGTGAATTTCTTGGCTGTCACTCATCCATCCAATGCCGTGACTGCCCGCAATGACTCCAGTAAGCAAATAAGCCAGAATAGGCGGCAAGCCAATCCGCTTAAAGGACCAGACTAAAATCACTGCACATAACAGCAAGGCAAAAACCTGCGCGAAGATACTTTGCAATCTGCCTCCTGAGCGAAAAAATTGACGGGGAATAAAGGTGGATTTCTTTTTCTTTCTCTTAAATATAGCAAGCGTTTGTTTTTAAGCCAGTTTAAATTTTTGGCACAAAGTTCGCATATTAATCATGTATTGTTGTATTTAAGGGGAAGAAATATGGAAAATGTCCATATTTTGACACAGAGATTGCCGACCAGAGGCGATTACTTGCCGTTCAATTCTGAACAGTATAGTACGCAAGGCGGTGAACACTACGCGCGATTAGTCGACAAACTTCAGACAACACTCAACATTGAAGAGCTGTTGACTATTTACGCGGAGCATGTGGCAAGAATTTCAAAAATTTCGGGGCTCCAGTTCCACTGTAGCCTTGGCGTCTTTCAGATGAAGGACAGCGATAGCCAATTTCCGGCTAGCACATTTGATCTGGAGCTCGAAAAAGAGCACTTAGGCCAGCTGGTGTATTTCAGTGAGTTTCCATTTAGTGAAGCTATCAAGGCAAAATTGTCAAAATTACACGCCTGTTTAATTTACCCAATGCGTAACGCTTTGATGTATAACCGTGTGTTGCAACTAGCAACCAAGGACTCACTAACTGGACTTTACAATCGCAGTCAGTTTGCTGACAACTTAGAAGAAAAGCTTGAACGATGCCGTCGTCAACATCGTAATTTTAGCCTAATGCTTTTAGATTTAGACAACTTTAAGCAAGTGAATGATGTTCATGGTCATAAAGCCGGTGATGAAGTGTTGGTTGAGTTTTCACGTATTTTACAAACCTCAACACGCGCAACTGATTCGGTATTTAGGTTCGGTGGTGATGAGTTCGCCATTTTAATTGACGACCCTGCGTTTACGACCAACAAAGTGATCGCAGAAAGAATTATGGAAGCCGTAAGAAAGTCGAGCATGTTGGCTAAATATACGGTGACTACGAGCATTGGCTTTACGCTGGCATCGAGCCATGATACTGCCGACAATATATTTGCTCGTTCGGATAGCGGCTTATACCGCGCAAAAGCAGCCGGACGAAACTGCGCTCGCGCAGTATAAAAAACCACTTCCCCTTTGCTCGGCGTTATGCGTTAACGCTGAGCTCCTTTTCCTAAGTAAAGGTACGCCATTAGGGCAAGTGCCGAGCCGTTGAAAAATCCATTTATTACCCATGCAAGCGCAAGGAAATCGGGTAACTCTGAAAACATCACCGCAAGCATTGGCGCAAGTAGGCCAAGAATAAAATACATTCCGCCCTTACCATGCCAATACAATAGTAAAAACACGATACTGATAATGCCAGATGCAGAAGCAAATATTTGATTCAGCCACACCACTTCACTCGACATAAAGAGTACGATAAACACCACCACAGTGAACGCCACCGCATAAGGCGCTTTTTGCGCTAACTGTTGGCCAATCTTTTTACTTTCAGTCATCTTTTACTACCCAAATAATGCCATTGTCCTCTGCGTGCTCGGCACTCACAAACAGTCCGTTCACCGCAACCGGTGTATCATTGTAATAAACAACCGCAATAGAATCACGCTCCCAGCTTGGAATGTGTAAATCTTTTAGCCAATGTTTCAAGGTATTAGAGCCAGGTTTGCCCTGTGGTTTGATTTTATCTTTAAGTCTGCCGTAGCGAATGCTAACGATTTCGTCCGAGAAAGGTTTGCGGAGCCCCTTGCCCGTTTGCATAGCGACAGGTGTACTTTGCCCGCTGAGCTCGTTGAGATTAACGGTCTCAATATCATGCTTTTGGCTACTTTCCGTTACCCAATAAAGTGCATCACGATAACGCCTCACCGCGCCTTGCTTAAAACGTATTTCAAGTTGGCTATCTTGGCGTGATGAAAACGCCTGTTGTACAATTTCATCCAACTGTTTTTGACTCGGCATCTCTATGCCCTGCTTTGATAACCACAGTCTGATGACATTATCTCTTCTTGCACAAGAGAGCTGTTGTAAAGCCGTAATGTTTAGCGCCATCCGACAACGACACTTTTGCAAATCTTCTTCACTCACCTCATCAATTATGGTTTGTTGGCGCTGTAAAATATCGATGCTACGCAATGTACTACCCACGAAACCATTGAATCGAGATTTAAGTAACGGGATCACCTGATTGCGCAAAAAGTTACGGTCAAACGCATCGTCGGCGTTGGACTCATCGGTAATATGCTCAAGGCCAAACTGCTGTGCAAATGCTTCAATCTCGTCGCGACTAACGGCAAGTAACGGACGAATACAATATCGCCCAGATACCAGCTGAGTTGTCGCTCTCATCGCTCCAAGCCCGAGTAATCCAGAGCCGCGCTTTAATCTCAGTAAGAAAGTTTCTACTTGGTCATCGGCATGTTGCCCAAGTACGATTGCAAAACCTGCTTTGGCCGCGTCATCTAAAGCTTGATAGCGAGCTTCGCGTGCTTGCGCTTCAAGGCTAGTACGGGTTTGCCGAGTAATCGAAACCTGTTTTGCAACAAAGGGCACATTGAGTGTTTCGCAAAGTGATTGGCAGAATTGCTGCCACTGCGTAGCGTGCTGTGACAAGCCATGATTAACATAAACCGCTTGGAGTTTAATGTTATGCTTATTTGCATATTCTCGACAAAGATGGAGCAACACAACCGAATCCATACCACCAGATAAGGCAATACATAACCCTTTGGCGTCAATGCTGGAGCTCAATACCTTTAAACTTGACTCTACTTGTTGGTAAACTCGACTATTAATCATGTTTTCTGCAATCAATAAAAAAAGCCGCTCAATAGCGGCTTTTTAACTTAAATTAGCATTGATATCAATACGAGCGGAAACCCGTATTAACAATAACCAAATGACATCAGGCGCTTATAACGCTGATCTAACATCTCTTCGGTGCTTAGTGCTTCAAGATCAGCCAAGTCACGTTTAAGCTGCACTTTCAGGTTTTTCGCCATCGCATCGTAATTGCGGTGTGCGCCACCTAGCGGCTCTTCGATGATGTTATTGATAAGATCCAGCTCTTTTACGCGAGAGGCTGATACACCCATAGCTTCAGCGGCAAGTGACGCTTTGTCTGCACTTTTCCAAAGAATAGAAGCACAACCTTCAGGTGAAATTACAGAATACGTGCTGTATTGCAGCATGTTTACTCTGTCACCAACCCCGATAGCCAATGCGCCACCAGAGCCACCTTCACCAATTACGGTACAAATGGTTGGTACTTTTAGCGCCGCCATCACCTTAAGGTTACGTGCAATCGCTTCACTTTGACCGCGCTCTTCAGCGCCTACACCCGGATAGGCTCCCGGTGTATCGATAAAAGTAATGATTGGCATCTTAAAGCGTTCAGCCATTTCCATTAAGCGCAATGCTTTACGGTAGCCTTCAGGCTTTGGCATACCAAAGTTACGTTTGATTTTTTCAGCCGTGTCACGACCTTTTTGCTGACCGATAATCATTACTGGCTTGTCGTCAAGACGTGCAACACCACCAAGAATAGCCGGATCGTTAGCAAAAGTACGGTCGCCTGCGAACTCGTCAAACTCGGTAAAAATGCGTTCAATATAGTCACGAGTATATGGACGAAGCGGATGACGTGCTAATTGAGACACTTGCCAAGCGCCTAAACCGTCGAAAATTTTCTTTGTTTGCTCAACATTTTTGTCTTTTAAGCGGCTGATCTCTTCTTCAAGGCTAAGATCTAAATCGCCAGAGCGGCTAACGTTTTGTAATTCTTTGATCTTTGCTTCCAATTCAGCGATTGGAAGTTCAAATTCAAGATAATTGAGGCTCATGCTCTAAACTACCTGTTTAGTTAAATTCTAATTCTAATTCCTGCGCCGCCAACAGTGATAAACGAGTTAAAAGCTCATCACTTGGCGTCACACACCATTGTGTTCCTAATGTTAACTCTGCTAATGCATCAGGACGCTGATATTTAATTTTTACCGGACACGTTCCAAATTTATATGGTTCTAGCACTTTTTTGAAATTATCAAAGAAGTTCGCGTCAATTTGAGCCATATTTAGCGTCATTTTTATTGCACTAATACGCTTTTCTCGCGCCTGAGCAATGGTAGAGATTTCTCTTGCGGTCATTGTAATGCCACCAGAGAAGTTATCAAAGCTGACCTGTCCAGATATTACCAAGATTTGGTTAATTTGCAGCATTTCTTGGTACATTTCAAACTGTTCAGGAAATAAGCGTACATCAATTCGGGCACTTTTGTCATCTAAAGTGATAAGTCCCCAACGCGCTCCTTTTTTGTTTATCAAGGTACGAGCATTGATAACCAGTCCCGCCGCGGTTGCTACCGTATCACGATTACCGGGTTGTAAGTCAACTAACTTGCCAGAGGTATAATATTTTAATTCTTTGCGATATTGATTAATTGGGTGGCCTGTTAGATAAAGACCTAAGGTTTCTTTTTCCCCATTTAACCATTCGTTATCGCTAAGCGGCGTGGCTTTGATAAAGGCTTGTTCAACCTCCTCGGGCTCAACCGCTAGCAAACCAAATAAGTCGCTCTGTCCAAGTGATTCGGCTTTGTGGTGCTGCTCTGCCGACTTCATGGCATCCTTTAAGCTTGCCAGTAAAGTCGCGCGCCCTGGCTGATCTCTGTCAGGACCAAGCTTATCAAGCGCTCCTGCGTATATTAGCTTTTCAATCACGCGTTTATTTAGACGCTTTAAATCAACTCGCGCACAGAAGTCGAATAAATCTTTAAATTCTCCCCCTTCGGCTCGCGCTTCAAGGATCGCTTCAACTGGGCCTTCACCCACGCCTTTTATCGCCCCTATACCATAGACGATCTCACCTTGACGATTTACAGTAAATTTGTAAACACCGGCATTCACGTCTGGTGGTAGCAGCGTCAACTTCATGTTTTCGCATTCATCTACCAAGGTTACGATTTTGTCGGTGTTATCCATATCCGCTGACATTACCGCCGCCATAAACTCGGCAGGGAAATGGGTCTTCATCCATAGCGTTTGGTACGACACTAACGCGTAGGCTGCGGAGTGTGATTTGTTAAAGCCGTAACCCGCGAACTTTTCTACCAAGTCGAAGATTTTCATCGCAAGTTCGCCTTCGACGCCATTATCTTTGGCACCATCTTCGAACGTTGCACGTTGCTTAGCCATTTCTTCGGGCTTTTTCTTACCCATCGCACGACGAAGCAAGTCAGCGCCACCTAGGCTATAACCTGCAAGCACCTGCGCTATCTGCATTACCTGTTCTTGGTAAAGGATGATCCCGTAGGTCGGCTCCAGTATAGGTTGTAGACTTTCGTGCTGGTATTGCGCGTCTGGATACGATACTTCTTCACGACCATGCTTACGGTCGATAAAGTTATCTACCATGCCCGATTGCAAAGGACCCGGACGGAATAGCGCAACCAGTGCGATCATGTCTTCAAAGCAGTCTGGCTTCAAGCGACGGATCAAGTCTTTCATACCACGAGATTCCAACTGGAATACCGCAGTGGTTTGTGCGTCTAGTAACACTTTAAAACTTGCAGGGTCATCCAATGGGATCGCAGCGATATCAATCGGCTCACGACTTTCTCTGCCAAGGCGTTCGTTCGCCATGTCGAGCGCCCATTGCAAAATAGTTAGCGTTCGTAGACCGAGGAAGTCAAACTTAACCAGACCTGCGGTTTCTACGTCGTTCTTATCAAACTGGGTAACTGGGAACTTACCTTCTTCGTCGCAATACAGCGCTGCAAAGTCGGTAATGGTGGTAGGCGAGATAACAACACCACCGGCGTGCTTACCCGCGTTACGTGTACAGCCTTCAAGAATGCGACATTTATCAATCAGTTCACGAACTTCTTCATCGCTATCGTAAGCTTCTGGCAGGCGAGGTTCAACATCAAACGCTTTGGCAAGTGTCATACCAGGGTCACCAGGTACAAGCTTGGAAATCCTATCTACGAAGCCATAAGGGTGACCAAGCACACGACCAACGTCTCGAATTACCGCTTTTGCCGCCATCGTACCAAAGGTGATGATCTGAGATACTGCGTCTCGACCGTACAGTTTAGCAACGTGGTCAATTACCTCGTCTCGTCTATCCATACAGAAGTCGACGTCAAAGTCTGGCATCGAAACCCGTTCTGGGTTAAGGAATCGTTCGAATAGGAGATCGAATTCAAGTGGGTCAAGATCTGTGATCTTAAGCGCATATGCCACCAAAGAGCCGGCACCGGAACCACGACCAGGACCTACAGGGATGCCGTTATCCTTACTCCACTGAATGAACTCCATTACGATTAAGAAATAACCTGGGAATCCCATTTGGTTGATAACGTCGAGTTCAACCTGCAGACGGTCGTCATACTCACCACGCTTTTCTTTGCGGTCATTTTCATCAGGGAATAAGAACTGCAAACGTTCTTCTAGACCATCTCGCGATACTTTTACCAAGAAATCTTCAATCGCCAGATCGCCAGTTGGATAATCTGGTAGGAAGTAGGTGCCAAGCTGTACCGTCACGTTACAGCGCTTAGCGATTTCTACGGTGTTTTCTAAAGCTTCTGGAATGTCACTAAAGAGCGCTTGCATTTGCTCAGAAGTCTTTAAATATTGCTCTTTAGAAAAGCGCTTTGGTCGATTTTTGTCTTCTAATGTATAACCATCGTGTATAGCAACGCGAATTTCGTGGGCATCAAAGTCTTTTTCGTGTAAAAACACCACTTCATTCGTCGCCACAACCGGTATATTACGCGCAGCCGCAACCTCTACAGCACCATGGAGATATTCTTCTTCTTGTGCACGTGCAGTGCGTTGCAGCTCAATATAAAAATGGTCGCTAAAATGTTGCTCGTAAAACGCCAGCGTTTCTTCAATTAGCTTAGGATTGCCTTTTAAGATGGCCTTACCTAAGTCGCCATCTTTCGCGCCAGAGATAAGGATCAGCCCTTCTTTGTATTTTGCAAGCCACTCTTTATCAATTACAGGGCGATGGAATACATGACCACGAAGATACGCATCGGAGATCAACAAGGTGAGGTTTTTATACCCTTGATTGTTCTTAGCGAGAACGAGAATTCGGCTTGGTTCATCAGGAAATTGATCTGACTTTAGCCAAAAATCCGCACCAATTATTGGCTTGATCCCTGCCCCGTGTGCGCCACCATAAAAACGCACCAAACCACATAAGTTCATTTGATCGGTGATGGCAAGCGCAGGCATTGCAAGCTCTTCGGCCCTTGCCACAATTGGTTTGGTCTTCGCTAGACCATCCACCATTGAGAAGTCACTATGTACACGCAAATGGACAAACTGCGGGGCTGGCATGCTTACTCCTTCTCGGCCAAAATTCGTTGCACAGGCTTAAAGCTTGTACGATGATGCGGAGTAACACCATGTGCTTCGAGCGCGGCAAAGTGGGCTTTGGTTGGATAACCTTTGTGGCCTGCAAAACCAAACTCAGGATATTCCGCGTCGAGTGCTAGCATCTCATTGTCTCGGGTGACTTTCGCCAATATGGATGCCGCACTTATCTCGGCAACTAGGCTATCCCCTTTTACAACTGCAGTTGCAGAAACACTCAGCTTAGGTAAACGATTTCCATCAACAAATACATGATCAGGTTGAATTTCCAATCCTTCAACTGCGCGTGTCATCGCCAACATTGTTGCGTGAAGAATATTCAAATCATCAATTTCTGTAACTGACGCTCTCGCAATGCAGTAACATAATGCCTTTTCTTTTATTTCTTCTGCCAATGCAATGCGCTTTTTCTCTGACAGTTTTTTCGAGTCGGTTAACCCTACTATTGGTTTGGTTGGATCTAAAATGACGGCAGCGGTCACAACGTCACCCACCAACGGGCCACGTCCTACCTCGTCAACGCCTGCAATATACTGCACATCAGGACGTTCAATTTGCATCTATTAACTCCATTACAGCCTGAGCAGCTTGTTTGCTGGCATTTAGGCGAATGTTCTCATGTATCTCGTAAAACTTTCTAACAAGCTTGCTATTATTGCCTTTTAACATCGGGAAAAGTGCATCAGCGAGTGCGTCAGGATTACACTCTGCCTGTAAAAACTCAGGCACAAGTGGTGCGTCAGCTAATAAATTCGGCAAAGCAAAGTATTTGATGTTAAAGGTAAAAAAGGTATTAAAAATCCAATAACTTTTAGGATTTAACTTATACCCTACCACCATTGGCTTTTTATATAGCATCGCCTCAAGTGTAGCTGTACCCGAGGCCAGTAAAACGGTATCCGCTGCTTGCATTGCCAGTGCTGACTGACCGTCAAGCATAATTGGGTTCAATTCCGGCGCGACTTCTTGCAAGGCTTCCAAAAACTGTGCTCTGCGCTTTTCGTTTACCAAAGGCACGACTATTTTTAAGTTAGGAATTTTATCGACTAATTTTTTTGCAGTCGCAAGGTAAGTGCGGCTCAATAAGCCAACTTCAGAGCCCCGGCTACCAGGAAGCAGTGCTAAAACCGTATCATCTTGACTTAAGTTCAGCAGAGCACGTGCACCTGCAGTGTCCGGCTCAAGTGGAATTTCATCCGCTAGCGTATGACCCACAAATGTACAAGGCACTTCATGTTTATCATAAAAGGCTTTTTCGAATGGCAGCAAAGACAGCACTAAGTTAGTCGCTTCAGCAATCTTATGGATGCGTTTTTGACGCCACGCCCACACACTCGGGCTTACATACTGAATGGTTTTAATTCCTGCCGCTTTCAACGGTTTTTCAACACGCAAATTAAAATCCGGCGCATCGATACCGATGAATACATCAGGAGGATTATCAATAAAGTAGTTCACCAACTGCTTTTTAATTTTTAGCAAGCGAGGTAAGCGACCAAGCACTTCGACTAATCCCATGACAGCCAGTTCATCCATGTCAAACAGGCTTTTACAACCAGCTTGTTGCATTTTAGGACCACCTATCCCGACAAAATTGGCATTGGGGTAATGAAGTTTTAGCGCGTTTATGAGGCCTGCACCGAGTATATCGCCCGATAACTCTCCTGCGACCACGCCAATGGTGATATTTTTTTCGTTAGCCATTGTTATTTTTCAGTATAAAAAAACGCCATACAAAATGTATGGCGTAAGTATAACCTGTATTGCGGTTCAAGTTTAGCGGATCAAACCACGATTAGAAGTCGCAATAAAATCAATCATTTGCTGAACTGCTGCGAACTCAGAAGCATCTTCTTTTAGCGCTTCTAACGCATCTTCTAAACGCAGCCCCTTACGAAACAACGTTTTGTATGCGCGTCTTGTTGCCATGATTTCATCAGACTCAAAGCCGCGACGCTTTAAACCTTCAGTATTAATTGCAACGGGTCTCGCTGGCGTGCCGGTCGTTGTAACAAAAGGCGGCACGTCTTGGTTCACACCCGAGTACATACCAATAAAGGCATGTGAACCCACTTTACAAAATTGGTGTACACCAGAATTACCCGCAAGGATAACCCAGTCACCAATATGTACATGCCCGGCTACACTTGCATTGTTAGCGAAAATCACATTGCTGCCAATGACTGCGTCGTGTGCCACATGGGTGTAAGCCATAAATAGGTTGTTGCTACCAATTCGAGTGATCCCTTCGTCTTGAATTGTGCCACGATGGATAGTCGCACACTCACGAATAACGTTGTTATCACCAATAATTAGCTTGGTTGGTTCATCCTTGTACTTTTTATCTTGGCAGGCTTCCCCTACTGACGCGAATTGGAAAATGTGATTGCCTGAACCAATCTCAGATGGGCCTTTGATCACAACATGTGATTCAATCTTACAGTTATCACCAATGACTACGTCATTGCCAATATAACTATAAGGGCCTACAGAAACATTCTCGCCTAAACGCGCGCCTGATTCGATAATTGCGGTAGGATGAATAGCCATTAAAACTCTCTTCTAGCACACATAATTTCAGCTGAACACACAGTTTTGCCTTCTACTTTAGCTTCAGCACTGAATTTCCAGATGTTACGGCGTTCTTTTTCGAACTTAACGTGCAAATGCATCGTGTCACCCGGTAAAACAGGTTGTTTGAAACGTGCATTATCAATCGCTGCAAATAAGTATAGTTCATTCTCGCTGCGATTCTCGACCGTTTTAAAACCAAGTAAACCGGTTGCCTGAGCCATTGCTTCTAGGATCAACACACCTGGGAAAATAGGTTGTTCTGGAAAGTGACCCGTGAAAATAGGCTCATTAATCGTCACGTTTTTAATCGCGTGAAGATATTCGCCAGGCTTAAAATCTACCACTTTGTCAACAAGCAACATTGGGTAGCGGTGCGGAAGAAGTTTTAAAATCTCTTGGATATCAAAGCTGTTTAATTCGTTAGCCAAAATAGCTTCCTTATTCTACATCAGTATCTTTAAGCTGTGCTGTCAGCAGCTCAAGTGCCTTCAGGCGCGACTTAAAGTCAGATAAATTGCGTAAGTGTGCAATAGACTTACGCCACTCTTTATTCGTTTGGTGAGGTAAACCAGAAGAATAGATCCCTGGCTCAGTAATTCCTTTAGTAACCATGCTCATACCAGTAATGACAACCCCATCACAAATTTCGTTGTGACCATTGATTGCTGTCATGCCACCAATTTGGCAGTACTTGCCGATTTTAACACTGCCCGCCAGTACCGTGCAGCCTGCGATGGCTGTACCGTAACCAACTTCGACGTTATGGGCAATTTGGATCTGGTTATCTAAAATGACGTTGCTATGAATAATGGTGTCTTCTAGCGCACCTCTATCAATAGAAGTACTTGCGCCAACTTCGACACGGTCGCCAATAATTACGGTGCCAACTTGAGGGATTTTAACCCACTCGCCTTTCTCGTTGGCGTAGCCAAAACCATCACTTCCTATTACGGCACCAGACTGGAATAGACACTGTTCGCCTATCTGTACTTCATGATAGACGGTTACGTTTGCCCAGAGTTTAGTCTTTGCGCCTATTTTGGCATGTTTTCCAATGAAACAGCCTGGCCCTATCTCAACATCATCACCAATCACAGCGCCATCTTCAATTACAGCGTTCGCACCCACACTGACGTTTGCACCAAGTGTTGCGGTATCAGAGATAACTGCTGTACGATGAACTCCTGATGCTGCGCTAGGTGTTGAGTCTAGCTTCTGTGCAAGTTTTGCATAGGCTACATAAGGATCTGCGATAATGAGTTTATTACCCGCAAAATAATCCGCGTCTTTTTCACTCAAGATCACGGCCCCCGCAGTCGTGCTTTCAAGCTGACCACGGTATTTGCTGTTGGCTAAAAACGCGATTTGGTCGTCTTTTGCCTGTGCGAGAGTGGCGATATTTCGAATTGATTTATCGCCATCACCTTGCAGCTGAGCACCTAGATACTCAGCAAGTTGAGATAAGGTGTGAAGTTTTGTCATTACTTATTGCTAACCGCTTTTACCACTTCTTCAGAAAGGTCGGCTACTTTATCAGGATTGAAGTAAATTGTCGTATCTTTTACTTTAACTTCGTCAAACTTACCTTTTTTAGCAACAGACTCAATCGCATCTACGATTAGCTTTTGTACTTTAGCAAGCTCTTGGTTTTGACGAACTTTAATTTCTTGCTCTAGTGGACGACCTTTTTCAGCAAGTGTCTTTTGCATGCCTTGGATCTTTTCACGAAGCGCTTCTTTTTGCTCTTCACTCATTGTCGTTGCTTCGCGCTTAAATTTTTCAGCTTCGAAACGAATGTCACCTTGAATTTTTTCAAGTTCTTGACGACGCTCTGCGAACTCAGCTTGTAGTGTCTGTTCAATTTTCGCCATTTGTGGAATTTGCTTATACACTTCCTGCATGTCTACGATGCCTACTTTGTGTGCAAATGCGCTACCTGAAGCACCCATCATTAGTGCTGCTGTCATGGCTAGTGTTGATGATTTAATAAATTTTTTCACAATAAAACTCCTTAGAATGTATTACTGATATTGAAGCTGATCGTCTTCGTATCGTCTTCTTCTTCTTTTTTGAGTGGGTAAGCGAAACTGATCAGCATAGGTCCCATAGGCGAGATCCACTGAATCGATAAACCCGTTGATACTCTGAACCTTGATGGATCAGAGAAATCAGAAAGTAGATTGTATTGATCTTCTGGCAAGTTGTTATAACGGTCTACATCAAACTCAGTATCCCAAACGTTTGCCGCATCGACGAAGAAGCTCGTTCTTACTGAACTCGTGTTTTCTTCGTCTAGGAATGGCGTTGGCACGATAAGCTCAAGACCTGCTAGTGCTTTTGCGTTACCACCGATACGACCACCTAGATTTAGCGTATCAAATTGCTGATCGCCGCCAATACAGCTACCTGTTGTACCATCTGGTTTAGGTGTGCCCGGAATACACTTAGGCGCACGCTGTACCGCTCGAGGTAGAATTGTGTTTCGGTCAAAACCACGTAGTTCTTGCTCTGAAATACGGAAGAACTCTTGGAATGGCAACACTTGCTCAAAGCCATTAGTCTCGCCATAACCATTACCATAGCCTAAACCCGCTCTCGCTGAGAATACCCAACGATGGTCATTACTGATTGGCCAGTAAAAACGTGAATCGTAATTGATCTTGAAGAAATTAAGATCTGAGTTTGGTGTAGTAATACTTAAGTTCAAGCTTTGACGAGAACCTGCTGTTGGGAACATACCACGGTTAACCGTTACACGTGACCAACCTGCACTTAACTCATATTTAGTAAAGTCATAATCGGCATTTGGATCGCTTTCGTTTAAGAAGCTCTCACGAAGTACTCGTGTTTGCTCAAAGTCCGAGATTTGCGAAAGGCTTTCTTCAATCCAACGAATACCAAAGTTAACGCGGTTAATCGCATTGATTGGGAAACCAAAGTTGGTACCGATACCGTAGCTCGTCGATTTGTAATCTACAATCCCAAATTCACTCGCATCGAACTTACTGTAGAAGATACTGCTGCCTTGCGATACACCATCAGGCGTAAAGTAAGGATCGGTATAAGACACACTATAACGCTCAGAACCACGCGAAGTGTTGATATTGAAAGCAACTTGGTTACCAGATCCTAGGAAGTTTGACTCACTGACACCGATGTTAAACTGAAGGCCCGCATAAGAACCATAAGCAACACCTGCTTGGAAACTACCTGCTGGCTGTTCTTTTACTTTAAAGTCAACATCAACCTGATCTTCAACACCAGGAATTGGCTTGACTTCAAACTCTACTGATTCCATATATGGCAAACGTTGAATTTGAAGCTTTGAACGCTCTAGGTTTTGGTTAGACAACCAAGCACCTTCAAGCTGCGTCATTTCACGACGTAACACCTCGTCTGCTGTATTTTGGTTACCGTTCACCACGATACGACGTACATATACGCGCTTTCCAGGATCAACAGATAGTGTTAATTGTACTTCTTTGTTTTCATCATCGATTTCTGGAACAGTTCGTACTTCCGCATTGGCGTAACCAAAACGCGCCAAATAACTCTTAATGAAATCTTCCGTTGCCGTTACAACTGAGCCGTTGTAAAGCTCACCTGCGCGAAGCGGCACAATACCTTTAATTAAGTCTTCACGACCTAATAGGTCGCCAATGAAATCAAACCCTTTAACGGTATATTTTTCACCTTCGGTGATGTTTGCCGTAACATAAACTGATTCACGTTCAGGGCTTACTGAAACCTGTGTTGAATCGATGTTAAAACGTAAATAACCACGGTCTAGGTAAAAACTGCGGATCTTTTCTAAATCGCCTTCAATGGTTTGTTTTTGATAACGGTCATTAGAGAGGAAGCGCCACCAAGGCAAGTCCTGCTGAGATTCAATTAGGTTAAGAAGTTCTTCGTCCGAAAACAGCTCATTACCAACGAGGTTAATTTGACGTACAGAAGCGGCATCACCCTCTTCAAACTTCAGCATCAACTTCACACGGTTACGTGGCAATTCAACAATGCTCACCTCAACCTTAGCGTTGTATTTACCAATACTGTGGAAGAATTCCGTTAAGCCTTTTTCGATACTATCAAGTACCGTTCTGTCTAACGGTTCACCTTGGCGAATATTTTGCTGCTCTAAACTCTCGTTTAGCTGCTCGTCTTTGATGTCTTTGTTGCCATCAAATTCGATTGAGCTGATAGTTGGACGTTCTTTAACCTTAAAAATAATTTGATTACCATCACGGAATACCGCAATGTTGTCAAAGTGGCCAGACTTATATAACGCCTTGATGGTGCGTGAAATAGTAAACTGATCGACATTGTCACCAACGTTGATCGGAATATGTGTCAATGCAGCACCTAGTGCAACGCGCTGCAGCCCTTCTACTTTTAAATCTTCTACGATAAAGGAGTTTTGCCCTAAGGCAGCAAAACTAGCGCCCAGTAAACTGGTTACTGCAATGTGTTTTTTTATAGGCATTTTATTATCTTTATCCTTTACAACAATTTTGGCGCGATACGCTAAGGCCCATTACATCACAACATTCAAACGTTACAGCTTTTGTATTATGTTATCCGTTGTATGCTTGAACAAAAATGCAAACATTTAAATTGCATATAATGTGCGCTTTTTAGCACCGCACGGCTTAAAGCCGAGAAACATCATTAAATAGTGCAAAAAACGTTAAGGCAAGAAGAAGCGCTGCTCCAATCTTAAACCCAAACTCTTGTGTCTTTTCAGAGACTGGTTTTCTGCGAATTAGTTCAATTAAGTAATACATTAAATGCCCACCATCTAGGACAGGGAGCGGTAATAAGTTAAAAACTCCTAAATTCACGCTGATAAGCGCTAAGAAGCCTAAAAATGCAACTAATCCGTAACTAACACTATTTCCGGCACTAACCGCGATCCCCACAGGCCCGCTTAAGTTTTTTACCGAGACTTGGCCCGTGATTAAGTTGCCGATCATGTCGAAACTTAAGGCAATCAAGTCGTAAGTTTTACGAATGCCAAGCACCATACTATCTAGGATGCCGTATTGTCTAGTTTCAATATAACCATTTGGCCATTTTTCCATCACAGGCACAACGCCCAAGTAGCCTTGTACAACACCTTCTGGTGAAGTTTTTGCCTGAGGTGTTACCGTTAGAGTTTGTGGCTGACCATCGCGCAGAATATCAATGCTTATGGCTTGATTTGCAGATTTTTGAACTCGGCTCACCAGCTGTTGCCACGATGCCAATTTGTCACCATTTATCGCAACCAGCGTGTCTTCTACTTGTAAGCCACCTTTGTCGGCAGCTGCACCTTCTTCGATATAACCGAGTTGCAGCGTCAGCGGCGGCCTATATGGCGTAATGCCGACTGAGGTCAGTGGCGCTTCATCTTGCTTTTCCAGTTTCCAATCGCTCAAACGTAGCGTGCGAATCGCCAAACTACCTTTTTCATCTTGTACTTTGGCAACCAGAGATGGTTCACCTAAATGCGCCATCAATTCGAATGTGACGTCTTGCCATGAGTGCACTAACTCATCATTCAGTGCAATGATATGGTCGCCTGATTGAAATCCAGCATCCGCTGCGATACTGGTTGGTGTCACACCACCAACGACGGGTTTTACTGACTGAACCCCTACCATATACATTGCCGCTAACGCGACAATGGCAAACAAAAAGTTCGCAATGGGGCCAGCAGCTACCACAGCAATACGAGAGAGTACTGGCTTATTATTGAAGGCGAGGTGACGC
Organism: Pseudoalteromonas sp. DY56-GL79; assembly: GCF_041414765.1. Classification (NCBI taxonomy): domain Bacteria; kingdom Pseudomonadati; phylum Pseudomonadota; class Gammaproteobacteria; order Alteromonadales; family Pseudoalteromonadaceae; genus Pseudoalteromonas; species Pseudoalteromonas sp. DY56-GL79. The sequence goes on from NZ_JANHZS010000028.1 coordinate 17,904, forward strand.
TCCTGCTCTGGCACATCGTCAACGCGTTCATCGAGCATTTTGACATAGCCGCCAAGTGGAATTGCGGCTATAACGTATTCGGTTTGATGCTTGTCATACCACTTGACTAAAGGCTTACCAAAACCAATAGAAAAACGTAAGACCTTAACGCCAGCTTTTCTGGCTACCCAAAAATGGCCATATTCATGAACGGTAACTAAAATCCCTAAAGCAAGAATAAATGAGCCTAAGTGCCAGAAAAATTCAAACATGGTTACCTCAATGTGGCGATAATTTGCTGCGCTCGGTGGCGTGCCGCTCGGTCTGTTTCCATAATAGACTCAACGGATTCTAATACGCCAAGCTCACTTTGCTCAAGCGTTAAGGCATTGACTCGATAGATATCGCAAAACCCTATCTTACCCTCTAAAAATGCCGCAACAGCGATTTCATTTGCGGCATTCACTGTTGTTGTTGCAGCCTGACCACTACGACATGCGTCAATCGCTAATTTGAGGTTGGGATAACGGTTAAAATCTGGTTTGGTAAAAGTGAAATCGACAATCTGAGAAAAGTCTAATGGTTCAACGCCCGCGTCGATTCTTTCTGGGTAGGCAAGCCCATACGCAATCGGCGTTCGCATGTCTGGCTGCCCCATTTGTGCCAACACCGAGCCGTCGCGATACTGCACCATAGAGTGGATCATACTTTGTGGGTGGATCACCACTTCAATATCGTCAGCCGAGCAGTTAAATAACCACTTAGCTTCAATAAACTCTAGCCCTTTATTCATCATAGTTGCAGAATCGACAGAGATTTTTCTGCCCATGGACCAATTAGGATGCGCAACCGCTTCTTCGACTGTTACTGAAGTTAAGGTAGCCAATGAACGCTGCAAGAAAGGTCCACCAGAACCGGTTAATAAAATCTTACTAACACCGCTGTGACTTAGGTTTGAAGATTGTCCAGTTTGAATAGTCGCTGGTAGGCACTGATAAATAGCATTATGTTCACTGTCGATAGGGAGTAAAGTCGCACCATGCGCTTTTACTTTATCCATAAACAGCTGGCCACTCATTACTAACGACTCTTTGTTCGCCAGCAACACTTTTTTACCCGCTTCGACTGCCGCTAAAGTCGGTAACAACCCTGCTGCACCAACGATTGCGGACATCACGATATCCACATCCACATGGCGAGCCATCTCAGCCATTGCTTCAACGCCATGGAGTACTTCAGTGGTAGTGCCCGTCAAACGTTGAGAAAGTTGCTGAGCTGCGTGCTCAGAGCTCATAACCGCGTATTTAGGCTGATGACGTAAACAAAGCTCAGCCATCTTTTCCGCGTTTTGCCCTGCAACTAAGGCAAATACACGATATTGTTCTTTATTGCGGCTAACGACGTCTAAGGTTGATAGTCCAATAGAGCCTGTCGCTCCCAGTACTACCAAGTTTTGCTCGCTCATAGCACAACCGTCCAAGCGTAGCAAAAAGCAAAAATGGGTGCCGCAGCCGTTAAGCTATCAATGCGATCTAGGATACCGCCATGACCTGGCAAACAACGGCCTGAATCTTTAAGACCTACTTCGCGCTTAAACATACTTTCAAGCAAATCACCAACGGCAGAAAATAGCGCGATAATAATGGTCATTGCAGCGTAAATTGGCCACATATTGAGATCAATTGCGGCGAAGTGACAAAACACTAACACAAAAACAACCGCGGTGATCACGCCACCGACTAGACCTTCAATCGTTTTATTAGGACTCACTTTAGGCATAAGCTTATGCTTACCTAAATTCTTTCCAGCGAAGTAAGCGCCAATGTCCGCGCTCCACACTATACCCAATACTACCATGATAAGGACTGAGCCTATGTGCTCGCCATCTTCGTACCCTGCACTACGCATCACGTTTAACGCAAGCCACAGCGGGACTAACGTCAGTACTCCGGCGATGGAGCGCATCATGATCCCTTCATTCCAAGCACGAGCTGCTCGTGGGTATTTAATCACCAAGAAAGTAGCAACCAACCACCACGCAAAAGCGAGCGTAAATACGTAATTAGCATCAGCGACTAAACGCCCTTGCTGCCATAAATCCTGTATTGGCCAATGAGTGTTAAGCAATAGAATTAACACTGCCATAACGCCAACGAAAGTAAAACGCTGACGCTTTTGACAAAGGCCCGCAAGCGCCGACCATTCCCATGCACCAAGCAAAACGATTAGTGCGGCAATCGTACTAAACATTGCCAGCGGTGTATAAAACACCAAAAGTAGAGCCAGAGGTGCAAGCACCGCTGACGTTAGAATACGTTGTTTTAACAAATTTGAACCCTTAACTTGTTGCGTCTTTCTCTGCGAGGAGCTGCTTTATTTGCTCTCCTGTGCATCCGAAGCGTCGCTCTCTAGACACGTAACAAGCAATGGCTTCAGAGAATGCTTGCTCGTCAAAATCAGGCCAAAGCGTGTCGGTAAAATAGAGTTCGGCATACGCAGCTTGCCATAGCAAGAAGTTACTGATGCGGAAGTCGCCTCCCGTTCTGATCAGCAAGTCGAGATTCGCTTGATCGGCCATCGTCATCTGCTCTGTCAAGGCATCTTCGGTTATATCACTTGGTTGCAATTCACCTGCTGCAACTTGTTTTGCGAGGTGTTGTGCTGCCTGTGTGATATCCCAACGTCCACCGTAATTTGCTGCAATGTTTAAGTTAAGCCCTGTATTGTCCTGGGTCAATGTTTGAGCTTCATGAACACGCTTTTGGAGGCTGTCAGGAAAACGAGAAAGATCGCCAATAATGGTTAGCTTTACGTTGTTCTTATGTAATTTTTTAACTTCTTTAGACAGCACATAAATAAATAATTCCATTAACGTGCTGACTTCATCTTCTGGTCTACGCCAGTTTTCACTACTAAAGGCAAATAGCGTCAGAGACTCTATACCTAACTTGGAACAGAATTGTACAGCACTGCGAACCGAATCGACGCCCTTCTTGTGTCCGAAGGCGCGAGGACGCCTGCGAGCTTGAGCCCAACGACCGTTGCCATCCATTATTATCGCAACATGTTTTGGCAATGATTGCTGCGAAATAACCTCTGCTTCTAAAACCATAATTCCAATTTAAGTGAAAAAAAACGCCGCCTAGTATACCCTAGGCGGCGCTTCAAACCTAATAAATTTGTCAGTGTACCCAGCCCAAAAAACGCTAACTGCTCAGAAACAAAGCAGAATTTTCTGCAATACGTAAACAGTGCGTAAACATAAACGCTAGGACATAGACATTTAGATTTCCATCAACTCTGCTTCTTTCGCACTTAGTTGTGTATCCATTTCTTTGATGAACTTGTCAGTCAATTTTTGGATATCATCTTCAGCTTGACGCGCTTCGTCTTCAGAAATTTCTTTGTCTTTTAGCAATGATTTAATATCACCATTTGCATCACGGCGAATGTTACGTACTGCAACACGACCACCTTCAACTTCACCACGTACGATCTTGATGAGATCTTTACGACGCTCTTCAGTTAGTGGAGGAAGTGGAACACGGATCACAGTACCTGCAGACATTGGGTTTAAACCTAAGTCAGAAGACATGATTGCTTTTTCAACCGCCTGTGCAAGCGATTTGTCGAATACGCTGATAGCAAGTGTACGAGAGTCTTCCGTCGTTACGTTTGCTACTTGGTTTAGCGGTGTATCTGCACCGTAGTAAGAAACAGAAATACCATCTAGTAGCGCAGGGTGTGCACGACCTGTGCGGATTTTAGAAAGCTGGCTTCCAAGCGCAGCCACACTTTTTTTCATGCGCTCTTGAGCGTCTTTTTTAATATCTTCGATCACAATACTTTCCTAGTCTGTTCTTGTTATGCCAGATTATACTCGCAATTTAGAGATTCGCTACTTAACTACGAGTTGCTGAAATAGTCGTCAGATTATTCTGCTGCTTGAGAAGAGATAAGGGTACCTTCCTCTTCACCCATGATGACATTTTTCAATGCACCCGGTTTATTCATGTTGAATACGCTGATTGGCATATTGTGGTCACGTGCCAATGTAAATGCAGCTAAATCCATCACTTTCAATTCTTTGTCGATAACTTCGTTGTAAGTCAACGTGCGGTATAGCGTAGCATCTGGGTTTTTCACCGGATCGTCACTAAATACCCCTTCAACCTTAGTGGCTTTAATCACGGTATCCGCTTCAATCTCGATACCGCGCAAACATGCTGCTGAGTCCGTGGTAAAGAATGGGTTGCCCGTACCTGCAGAGAAAATAACAACACGGCCAGATTTTAATAGGCTAATTGCTTCCGCCCAATTGTAAGCATCACACACGCCATTTAGCGGGATAGCAGACATCAAACGTGCGTTTACAAAAGCACGGTGCAGCGCATCACGCATCGCAAGACCATTCATGACGGTCGCTAGCATGCCCATGTGGTCGCCCACAACTCGGTTCATGCCCGCTTCTGCAAGTGAACCACCACGTAAGAAGTTACCGCCACCGATAACCAAACCCACTTCTACGTCGAGCTCTACTAACTCTTTGATTTCTTGTGCCATACGATCCAATACTTTTGGATCGATACCAAAGCCTTCATCTCCCATTAAAGCTTCACCACTAAGCTTTAAAAGAACGCGTCTAAAAACAGGTTTTTTATTGATAGTCATAATATCCGGGCCAATTAAAAGTGAGGTAAAAAATAACCGCGCTTATGCTAGACATAAATGCGCGGTTATTTTAGAGAATTTTCAGCAATGACGCAAAGCTAATGTCAGCTTTTACGTCATTAGGCATCACAATAAGTGATTACTGGCCTTTTGCTGCAGCGATTTGTGCTGCAACTTCTGCTGCGAAGTCTTCTTCTTTCTTCTCGATACCTTCACCTACTTCTAGGCGAACGAATGAAGAAACAGATGCATTCTTCTCTTTAAGGTAGTCACCCACTGATTTCTTAGGTTCCATGATGAAAGCTTGACCAGTAAGAGAGATCTCACCAGTGAACTTCTTCATACGACCAACAACCATCTTCTCAGCGATTTCAGCTGGCTTACCTTCGTTCATTGCGATTTCAACTTGAACCGCTTTTTCTTTTTCAACTACTTCAGCAGGTACGTCTTCTGGGTTTAGGTAGTCTGGCTTAGAAGCAGCAACGTGCATTGCAACGTGCTTAAGTGTTTCTTCGTCAGCATCACCAGCTACAACAACACCGATACGCTCGCCGTGACGGTAAGCAACTAGCTTGTCACCTTGGATGTAAGAAACACGACGGATGTTCATGTTCTCACCGATTTTAGCTACTAGTGCAACACGAGTCTCTTCAAACTTAGCTTGTAAGTCTTCGATAGTTAGTTGCTCAGCTACAGCTGCGTCAGCAATTTCGTTAGCAAATGCAAGGAAGCTTGCATCTTTTGCTACGAAGTCAGTTTGACAGTTAACTTCTACTAGTGCAGCAAAACCTTCGCCTTGCTTGATGATGATTGTACCTTCAGCGGCGATGTTGCCTGCTTTTTTAGCAGCTTTAGCAGCACCACTTTTACGCATGTTTTCGATTGCTTGATCGATATCACCGCCAGTTTCTGTCAGTGCTTTTTTACAATCCATCATGCCAGCGCCAGTGCGCTCACGAAGTTCTTTTACTAGGGCAGCAGTTACAGCCATTAGAATATCCTCAAATCTGAATTCAGTTCTTGATAAAACCAACCTTAGGTTGGCTGAATATCAAATCAAGTACAGCTCGCCTCAATTTGATAAAAATCCGTTATCTTTCAAGGTCTGCTTGGCAAACAACGGGATAAGCAGTTAATCGCTTATAAAGAATATCAAGTCTTCACCAATAATTTGATGAAGACTTGATGACAGCTAATACCTAATCAGGTAATTACTCAGCTTCAACGAAGTCGTCGTTTTCTGCTTGAGCAACGATGTTGCTTTCACGACCTTCAGTGATAGCCGTCGCTACTGCACCAGTGTATAGCTGGATTGCACGGATAGCGTCGTCGTTACCTGGGATGATGAAATCAACACCATCTGGGTTTGAGTTAGTATCAACAACAGATACTACTGGGATACCTAGGTTGTTAGCTTCACGGATAGCGATGTGCTCGTGGTCAGCGTCGATAACGAAGATAGCGTCTGGAAGACCGCCCATATCTTTGATACCGCCAAGGCCTTTTTCAAGCTTTTGCATTTCACGAGTAAGCATTAGCGCTTCTTTCTTAGTAAGCTTCTCGAAAGTACCGTCTTGGCTTTGAGTCTCAAGCTCTTTAAGACGCTTGATTGATTGACGAACTGTTTTCCAGTTAGTCAACATACCACCTAACCAACGGTGATTTACGTAAAACTGCTCACTTTGGATAGCCGCTTCTTTAACTGCTTCGCTTGCAGCGCGCTTAGTACCTACGAAAAGGATTTTGCCTTTGTTAGATGCTACGTTCTGTAAGAACTTAAGTGCATCGTTGAACATAGGAACAGTTTTTTCTAGGTTGATGATATGAACGCGGTTACGTGCACCGAAGATGAACGGCTTCATCTTAGGGTTCCAGTAACGTGCTTGGTGACCGAAGTGAACACCAGCTTGAAGCATATCGCGCATTGAAACGTTTGCCATTGTATTTTTCCTCTAAAAGTTAGGGTTAGGCCTCCACATATCCCATAGCACCAACACGAAGTTTTTATAACTGCATGCACCCAAGTGTATGTGTCGATATGTGTGTGTGTTAATATTAATAAGTGTGTTGTCTTAACTACAAACATTCACTCTCATCGTGTGAGGAAGAATTATTTGTAAAAAGACGGCGCGCTTTATACCATATATAAAGAATTAACTCAATCTTATGCGTAAAATTTGTGCATAATAAATGTTCATCTAAATTGACTTGGAGTCTAAATGAGTGCTGTGATCAAAACCCCTGAAGAAATCGAAAAAATGCGTGTTGCCGGGCGTTTAGCCGCGGAAGTACTGGAAATGATCGAGCCGTATGTTAAGCCAGGGGTGACCACCGACGAATTAAACACCATTTGTCACAACTACATTGTTGATGAGCAAGGTGCTGTTCCTGCACCGCTAAATTATCACGGCTTTCCGAAGTCTATTTGTACCTCTGTTAACCACGTTATCTGTCACGGTATCCCAAACGATAAACCGCTAAAAGAAGGCGACATTATCAATATCGACATCACTGTGATCAAAGATGGTTATCATGGTGATACGTCAAAAATGTTTTACGTCGGTACACCAACTATCCAAGGTAAGCGCTTAAGCGAAATCACGCAAGAGAGCCTATACCTTGCGATAAAAATGGTAAAGCCGGGCGTGCGTTTGGGCGATATTGGCGCTGCAATTCAAAAGTATGCAGAAGGCTTTAACTACTCTATCGTGCGTGAATATTGTGGTCACGGCATTGGTAAAGAATTCCATGAAGAGCCACAAGTAATGCACTACGGCAAACCAGGTACTGGCGAGGTACTTAAAGCCGGTATGTGTTTAACTATCGAGCCTATGGTTAACGCAGGTAAGCGCCAATGTAAGCTACTAAAAGATGATTGGACTGTCGTTACCAAAGACCGTAGTCTTTCGGCGCAGTGGGAACACACGCTGCTTGTCACAGATAATGGCGTTGAGATTTTAACGCTGCGCAATGACGAAACGATAGACCGAGTTATTACGCATTCAGCTTAATTGCAAAAAGCATTTATCAAAGCCAGCCAGATTGCTGGCTTTTTTATTGCACAACTCACGCTACAGCGCTTACAACCCCCTTGTGTTTAGATATCAGTTACACGCGATGCTAGTTGCCCAATCCTTGACCCTTCACCTCCCCGTCACTCGCAATTCTTATTTATTTAGTGTAAAACAGGACTCTACTGTTTTTGCGCGCATGACACAGGATCCTAAGTGGCATTACCGAACAAAGTGAAGACGCTTCTTGATGAAGCACAAGAACTTACCGATTACCGTGATTGTCTTGCTTTTTTCTACAAATGGTTAAGCAATCAATTTGCCAAGCAACCCGTTAGAAATCTAATTAACTCTCGCGCTGAATTTATCGACCGATTGTTGATTAAACTGTTTAATGAAACTGGACTGGCGCATCAACCAGACTTGTCGTTAATCGCCATTGGTGGTTACGGCCGTGGTGAGTTACACCCGTTCTCTGATATCGATTTTTTGGTGCTGACCAAATCCGTTCCCTGTGAAAAAGTGACCAGCAGTTTAGAGCGTTTTGTCACTTATCTATGGGATTTAGGTCTAGATATCGGTCATAGCGTAAGAACCCATGAACAAGTCCTAGAACAAAAACAAAATGACGTTCATTTTGCCACTAGCCTGCTGGAAAGCCGCCTCATTTGTGGTAACCATATTGAATATGAACACCTCAAACGGCATATCGTTGAAACCCCAATTTGGCAATCTAGTGACTTTTTTATCGCTAAGGTCAATGAGCAGAATATTCGCCATAAAAAATGCCATGGTACCGCCTATAACCTTGAGCCTAATATTAAAGAAAACCCCGGTGGCCTGCGCGACCTGCAAACCATTTTTTGGGTCGCTAAAAAGCACTTCCGCGCTGAAACTTTGGAAGAGTTAATCAATCACGGTTATTTGACCCATGAAGAATATCAAGAGCTGTTAGAGTGCATCGAAAACCTGTGGAACATTCGCTTTGCACTACATTTGGCCGCTGGTCGCAGTGAGAACCGCTTACTGTTTGACCATCAACCACATGCCGCAGAGCTCCTCGGTTTCGGCTCTGAAGGTAAAGCTTCAGTTGAGCGTATGATGAAACGCTTATTTAGGATCATGAGCCGAGTGCGCGAAATGAACCAGATGCTGCTCTCCTATTTCGAACAAAGTATTCTTCCTGAGCAGTTGGAACAAGAAGCCGTGCCACTCGACAGAAACTTTGAGCGTATTGGCAATAAAATTCGCGTTAAGAACCCCTCGGTCTTTTTCCGTCGAGAGAATTTGTTTGTCCTCTTTGAACATATTGCAGACAACCCTAAAATCAATCAGATTGACCCAAGTACCATACGTACTATGCGCCAAGTCAGACGCCGTTTATTAGGCGATTTGCAAGATTACGCAGGCTGTCGTGACGCTTTTCTAAGGTTATTGAAACACCCTAATGGCATGGGGCGAGCGTTTACTCTGATGCATAAACACGGGATCATCGCCGCCTATTTACCGCAGTGGCGTAATATTTTTGGTCAAATGCAGTTCGATCTGTTTCACGCCTACACAGTGGATGAGCATACCCATAAGCTCATCAATAACATCTACCGCTATTTCGATAAAGAGCATATTAGTGAATTCCCGATTTGTTCTGAAATTGTTGCCCGCATGGACAAGCCCGAGCTACTTTACTTAGCGGGGATCTTTCACGATATTGCCAAAGGCCGAGGTGGCGACCATTCCGAGCTTGGCGCCGTTGACGCCATGGCATTTACCAAAATGCACGGCTTTACCGCATCCGACGCTAAATTAGTAGCTTGGCTGGTGCAAAATCACCTACTGATGTCTGTCACAGCCCAGCGTAAAGATATTAATGACCCCGATGTTATTGCTGAATTTGCACAAAAAGTGAAAAACGAACGTCAGCTAGATTATCTCTATTGCTTAACGGTTGCCGACATTCGTGCCACCAACGACAACCTTTGGAACGACTGGAAAAACACCCTCTTACGCGAGCTATATCTACATACTCAACGGGCATTGCGCTTGGGCCTTGAAAACCCAATGGATATGCGCGATCAGATCCGTGATAAGAAGCGCCAAGCCAAGCAACGGCTGATTAATTTGGGCTACTTCGAAGAGTACATTGACCTTATTTGGTCACGCTTTAAGGCCAATTATTTTACTGCCTTTAGTGAACAGCAGATCTCTTGGCATACTGAGCACTTATTACAGTCTGATGATTTAAGTCAGCCAAGCGTGATCGTCTCTGACAAGCCCATGCATGGCGGGACGCAAGTATTCGTATACAGTCCTTATGAATCTGCGTTATTCGCCAAATTGGTCAGTGTAATTGGTTCTAAAAAAGCACAGATCCAGCATGCTCAGGTCATGACCACAAAAGATGGCTATGTTGTCTTTAGTTTTGTTATCTTAGAAGTGAATGGCGACCCACTCAGTACTGGCCGTGCAGCTGGGATCAGAAAAGGCTTGGAAACTTTACTGAAAGATCCAAAAAGAAAGATCCGGGTTAAGAAAAACCGCTCACAGAAGTTTAAAGACTTTAATATCAAACCTAAAATTATACTGCGCCCGCATGCACGCGACGATCGCAGCCTAATTGAAATTCAGGCCATTGATATTCCGGGGTTACTGACTAAAATTGCTGAGGTATTTCAGGCCTATTCACTACATATTCATGCCGCGCGCATTACAACCGTCGGCGAACGCGCAGAAGACTTTTTCGTCGTCTCAAACAAAGATTACAAGGCACTGGATGAAGTACAAAAAGCTGAGCTTCATCGCGCCCTACTCAAAAAATTAAATGCAGAAACAGATTAACGAGGAATTTATGTCTGATTTAAAAACGACTATTGAAACCGCGTGGGAAAACCGCGATACCATTACCCCAACAGCGGTATCAGACGAAGTAAAACAAGCAATTGTCAATGCATTGGAAATGCTAGATTCAGGTGCAGCGCGTGTTGCTGAAAAAATTAGTGGTGAGTGGGTTGTACATCAATGGTTGAAAAAGGCGGTACTCCTGTCTTTTAGAATTCGTGACAACCAACCAATGAGCGATGGCGTTAACCAGTTTTACGACAAAGTACCATTAAAATTCTCAGACTACACGCCAGAGCAGTTCCAACAAGGGGGTATGCGCGTAGTACCAAACGCGGTAGCGCGTCAGGGCAGCTTTGTCGGTAAGAACGTGGTCCTTATGCCGTCTTACGTTAATATTGGTGCTTACGTCGACGAAGGCACTATGGTAGACACTTGGGCAACCGTGGGCTCGTGTGCACAGATCGGTAAAAACGTACACCTATCTGGCGGTGTGGGCATTGGTGGCGTATTAGAGCCATTACAAGCCAATCCAACGATTATTGAAGATAACTGTTTCATCGGCGCACGTTCTGAAATCGTAGAAGGTGTGATTGTTGAAGAAGGTGCGGTTATCTCCATGGGTGTCTATATTTCACAAAGTACTCGTATTTACGACCGTGAAACAGGCGAAACCCATTATGGTCGCGTACCAGCCGGTGCGGTGGTAGTACCAGGTTCACTACCAAGCAAAGATGGCTCTCATAGCCTGTATGCAGCAATTATTGTGAAAAGAGTAGATCAGCAAACCCGCGAAAAAGTTGGGATCAATGCACTACTTCGCTCGCTAGACGACTAAATATCACGATAGTTTCACAAAGGGAGCTTTCTGCTCCCTTTTTCATGTATTACCAGCGGTAGTCCAGTGACACTAGAATGTTTCTTGGTCTTCCAGGAAAGTACCTTTCACCACTAAATGAAGTGTAATCGGCACGTTCAGCATAATGTTCGTCGGTTAGATTTTTCACTCTCACTGTCAACGCCAAATGCGGATTTACCTGCCACTTTCCTCGTAAACTCAGTAAATCGTGACCAGAATAACGATGAAGATTTTCGGGGTCAGTAAAATACTCTCCTACATGATGCCAAGCTAAAGACCAACTGAGGTTATCCAGTGCTTGCCAGTGTAATTGGGCGTTAATGACGTTCCTTGGTGCTGAATCTAGATCGTTGCCGTTAATATTGATGCCACCAAGAATATTATCTTGTTCATAGGTATGCTTAGCACGCGTTGCGGCGAGATCTAGTTGCCAATGTGCTGTGAATGAATAACTCAGCTCCAACTCCACACCTCGGTGTCTTGAGCGACCATCGTTGATATAGAAAAAGTCACTATCTCGGAAGATCAAATTTTCTTTTTCCATGTCATAAATCGCGACCTGATAGCCAAGACTATCTGCACTCCCTTTTAGGCCAAGCTCGATATTGTCCGCCTTTTCTTCCTCTAGTGATGCTTTTACCTGCGCTCGCTGCAATTGGTAAAGCTCAGCAGTTTGTGGTGCGCGATAGCCTTTGGACACGTTAGCATAGGCAATATGCAGTTCAGTAAACGCGTAGCTTAAACCAAATTTTGGTGAAAAATGAGCAAAGCTATCTTTACCACTGGCTGGGCGACTATAACGACACCCGCCCATTGCACACTCCGAACCATCTTCTTTGGTGCGCCCATTAGGTAAAAAGTTGCGATAATCGTACTTCATTGACTCAAAACGACCGCCCAGTTCAACTAACCAGTTACCCTGTCGCCAACTGAGATTTGCAAAAGGCGCGAGTTGCCTTGCATCTACTTCATAGTCGTAGTGTTTTCCTGTGGGAATAGTTGAGCGTAAAAATGCAGAGCCTTCAGTCGGCGTAGGCTGATACTGCAACATTTCGCCTTGGGTATATTCCGCATCCATTCCCCAATCTAGTTGTATTGAGTCACTTAATTCAGTGTGTATAAGCGTTTGCAGCCCCACACCAGTTTGACCATTTTCTTCAAACGGCTTACCCGGCAAGAAATGCTTAACAAATTCCATCTCTTGCCAGCGGACATAAGGTTTTATCAGAACGGCGTTGCTTTCATCAAAGTGCCCCGTTATTTCTGTCCAAGCTCTAAATGACTCTGCCTTTCTAAATGCTTCAGGGTTTTCGTTTTGCTTTGCCAATTGCTTATTTTTATAGCTGTCCACTCCTGTTACATAACCTGCAGTTTGCTGATCTAAGTGGGTGTATGTCATTCCAGATACGACACCAAACTTCTCACCTTCATATTGGTGTTTGATGCTCAACTTTTGTTGCTCGACGCTTTCGTCGTCACGATAACCCGTATCTTTTGTGAGGGTTAACGCAGCGCCCAAGCCAAGGGCTTTATCACCAGCTTGCATCCGAGCTCGGCTATAACCATAGGAGCCGACATCTAATGCTACCCTAGGTGTCTTTTGAATGCTGTTTGAAGTGATCACATTAACCACTCCATGCACCGCATTGGAGCCATACAATACGCTGTTTGGTCCTTTTAGCACTTCTATACGCTCAGCGGCTTCAAAATGCGATTCAAAGAGTTCATTAATATTACAAAAGCCTGCGGCTCTGAGTGCAATACCATCTTCAGCCATTAAAATGCCGCCACATGCGCCTGCACCAGAGAGCACTTGTGAACGCAATGCAGGCAGATACTCTTGACCATTACCATGCTGTATATTTGCGCCAGCAACGAGCCTCAACGCCTTTTCGATATGTGTGACACCTATGTCATCTAATTGAGCTTCTGTGAGCGAAGAGAGGCTTACAGGGCGCTCTCCTGCCGTCTCAGCCAATCTAGATGCCGTAGTAGTGATGATTTCAAATTCGTTGTTCTCTGTCGCTTCGCTAAGTTGTGGTGCAAGGGCACAACTTGCAAAGACCAACACCATTTTTTTCATTTTGATACCAATTGTATTAGCCTGATTACAAGGCAAAAAGAAAGGGCTGCACAGCCCTTTCGTATCCTTTACCACTAAGCGTTATGCTTGTCTCGCCTCTAACATCAAACGCTTCATATCTCGTACTGCCTTTTCCAGTCCATCGATTGCCGCTCGAGCAACAATGGCATGACCAATGTTCAGTTCGTAGATTTCTGGCATTTGTGCAATCGGTTTAACGTTATGGTAATGCAAACCATGGCCAGCGTTGACAATAAGACCTAGGCCATGAGCATACTGAACGCCTTCACGAATGCGTTCAAGCTCAGCGGTCATTTCGGTGTCGTTCTCAGCATCAGCATAAGCACCGGTGTGGATCTCAATGTAAGGCGCACCGGTTTGCTTTGCAGCATCTAGCTGCTTTTTATCCGCGTCGATGAACAAGCTTACTTTGATACCTGCATCAGCTAGACGCTGAGTTGCCGCTGTGATCCTATCTAGATTACCCGCAACGTCTAAGCCACCTTCCGTGGTTAATTCTTCGCGCTTTTCTGGCACTAGGCAAACATATTCAGGTTTAACTTCGCAAGCGATGTCGAGCATTTCGTCAGTTACTGCGATTTCTAGATTCATACGTGTTTGGAGGGTTTTTGCCATCACGTAAACATCGCGATCTTGAATATGGCGACGGTCTTCGCGTAAGTGAATAGTAATGCCGTCGGCACCTGCGTGCTCAGCTACTGCAGCTGCATGTGCTGGATCAGGATAGCTAGTGCCACGCGCCTGACGAAGCGTTGCAATATGGTCTACGTTGACGCCAAGTAAAATATCTTTCATCGTTTATCCCTTGATAATATGACGTAGCAAGTGGATTACCCACTTATTACCGCGATACCAATTTACCGATTTATACTTTTGATTAAATTGGTATTATTTCTTTGAAATAAATAGTTCTCTACTTTTCAGCCCTTGCTTACCAACCAGCGGTGCCATTAATTTTCGTGTTAATAGCTTAGCCGCCTTTCTCACGGCAAGGTCTTGGAAATCTTGATTGGCAATGGCCAATAACATACTGCCCGGTATCGTATCAGGTTCACGACCGACTGCAATAAAACCGTACTCAGATACGTACTTATACGCGGCTTTTGGCCGCACTGGATTACCTTCAGCGTCAAACTCCAGTTCCACCCCGAAACCCAATTCACCCAACAATTGCAACTCAAAACTGCGTAAGATAGGTTCCACATCTTCATCTTGGGCCAAACGCATTAAATGTAGTTGATAGAGCGCAAAGATCTGCTCTAGCGGTTCGTTGGTGGGTACCACGCGTTGTGTTAGCTCATTGAGATACAAGCCACAATATAACTGCCGCCCAACGAGTTGGATTTGGTTGTCTGTGGGCTCAAAACGGTTTACATATTTAAAGTCGTATTTGCCTGCATATTGCAGTAAAAGTAATGAAAATGGCCGCAACTGAGCATTATGTTTGAGGGATTGCTTGCCCTTTACTCGGGCAAGCATTTTGAGTTGTCCAACGCCTTCGACCAGCACGTCAAGCAGTACCTGAGAATCGCTGTAAGGTCTGCGATGTAACAGATAGGCCTGTCGAAAGTCGCTATCCAATCAGTCTTCTCCGTACCCTAAGCTACGAAGAGCACGTTCGTCGTCTGCCCAGCCAGATTTCACTTTAACCCAGCATTCGAGATAGACTTTGTTGTCTAGCATATTTTCAAGATCTTTACGCGCTTCGCGACCGATCACTTTGAGCTTTTCGCCTTTGTTGCCGATCACCATGCGTTTTTGCGATTCGCGCTCAACAAGGATCAACGCGTTTATCTGCCAAACGCCGTTGTCTTGCCACTTAAACTGTTCGATCTCAACCGTCACCGAGTACGGTAGCTCATCGCCCATAAAGCGCATCAGCTTTTCACGCACGATCTCTGCCGCCATAAAACGCATTGAGCGATCGGTAACGTAATCTTCAGGGAAATAGAATTCACATGCAGGTAAACGCTTGTGCACTTCTTCTCTGATCATATCAACGTTCTTACCTTGCTTCGCAGAGATAGGTACGATCCCGATAAAATCACCCTGTTCACTCAACCACTGAATATGTGGCATCAACAAGTCTTTATCTTTTACCTGATCGGTTTTATTCATCACCACCAAGATAGGACGACCGCTGTCTTTAACTTTAGCCAGTACCATTTCGTCATCAGGCGTCCAATGCGTCCCTTCTACGACAAAAATAACCAGTTCAACATCGCCGATTGAGCTTGATGCTGCTCGGTTCATTAAGCGGTTAATTGCACGCTTTTCTTCAATATGAAGTCCTGGCGTATCAACGTACACCGCCTGATAGTTACCCTCTGTATGGATCCCCATGATGCGGTGACGAGTGGTTTGTGGTTTACGCGAGGTAATACTTACCTTTTGCTCAACCAATTTATTTAATAGTGTCGATTTACCTACGTTAGGTCTACCGACAATGGCAATCATGCCGCAATGTGTATCAAGCGTCATTCTTTAATATCTTAAGCGCTTTTTCGGCAGCTTTTTGCTCAGCTTTACGTCGCGAGCTGCCTACTGAAATTATACTTTCCATCCCTTCCACTATACATTCGACCGTGAATGTTTGGTTGTGAGCTTGCCCTTTGGTATCTATTACAGTGTAGCCCGGTAAAGGTAATTTTCGAGCTTGTAGATACTCCTGCAGCAGCGTCTTCGGGTCTTTTTGGTTATGACCAGGTGAAATCGCAGTTAAGCGTGATTCGTACCAACTTAGTACCAAATCTCTACACACGTCGATGTCAGAGTCTAAGAAAACGGCACCAATTATGGCTTCTACTGCATCTGCGAGCGTCGACTCACGGCGAAACCCGCCGCTCTTCAGCTCACCTGGTCCTAGGCGCAGATAATCACCCAGCGCGAATTCCACACCGAATTCGGCCAGCGTTTGACCACGCACTAACGTTGAACGCATGCGGCTTAAATCACCTTCACGCGCTTTTGGAAACTTGTGATACAAAGCATTTGCAATCACAAAGCTTAAAATAGAGTCGCCCAAAAATTCGAGACGCTCGTTGTGCTGGCCTTTGTGACTGCGATGCGTCAAAGCCTGCTCAAGCAGCGCCTTATCAGAGAAGTTGTACCCTATTTTATTATAAAGTTCTTCTACGTTTCTTTTCATTTTTACTGAATACTACCTAGGCGTTCAAAACGAACACCAGTTGGAACCCACCCTGGCAAAATGCTGTCTGGGCCATTATCAAAATCAAAACTTAACCAAATAAATACCGCTCTTCCAACCAAGTTTTCATCAGGTACAAAACCCCACATACGACTATCTTGGCTGTTATTACGGTTATCACCCATCGCAAAATAACTTCCCTCTGGTACTACCCACTCATCGCGGCGAGTACCTGGTTGTTGATAGTAGCGATCTGTTAACTCTAACACTTCAGGATTAATTAAAATATCATGTTCTACGTTTGGCAAATGCTCGGTTAGACGCACTAACTGCATTGGACCTTGCGTAAACTCGTCACGATTTACAATGTCTACATCAATCTTGTTATATTCGCCACACGTCAACCCGTTTGCTTCGCTCTGCCCGTCTTCACACTTAGGTTTAATGTAAAGCTGACGATTGCGATAAACAATGTGGTCGCCCGGTAAACCAACAATACGTTTGATGAAATCAATACGCTCGTCTAGCGGAAACTTGAACACCGCAATATCACCGCGCTCAGGGGTACCCGTTTCAACAATTTTGCTACGCCACACGGGGTCTTTAATCCCATAAGCATATTTTTCCACTAGAATAAAATCGCCATCCAATAAGGTTGGCATCATTGAGCCTGATGGAATTTGAAACGGTTCAAAAATAAACGACCGGAAAATCGTGATTGCGGCAATCATAGGAAAAATTGATTTCGCGTTTTCAACAATGGCAGGTTCAGGTGCGATTTCCGCAATGATGTCGGCATCCAACTGAGTGTCAGACGCACCTTGCGCAATAGCAAGCCTAGCTTGTCTTTTTGGTGCATACACCAAATGATCGATCAACCAAATAAGGCCTGAACCGACCGTGAGTAGCACCAATAAAATTGAAAAATAACCTGCCATTTGTATTTCCTGTTACTTACCTACTTTCAATATTGCTAAGAATGCGTCTTGTGGCACTTCAACATTACCAAGTTGCTTCATACGCTTCTTACCTTCTTTTTGCTTTTGCAGTAGCTTTTTCTTACGGCTCACGTCACCACCATAACATTTCGCGATTACGTTTTTACGTAACTGTTTAACTGTACTGCGCGCAATAACGTGATTACCAATTGCAGCTTGAATAGCAATATCAAACATTTGGCGAGGGATCAATTCTCTCAGCGCTTCAGCTAACTGACGGCCACGCGTTTGTGAACCATCGCGGTGAACAATTATTGCAAGCGCATCAACGCGGTCACCATTGATCAGAATATCCACACGCACCATGTCTGATGCTTCAAAACGCTTGAAGTTGTAATCTAGTGATGCAAAACCACGGCTGGTAGACTTCAACTTATCAAAGAAATCCATCACCACTTCCGACATCGGCAATTCATAGGTTAACGCAACTTGCTTACCGTGATAGGTCATCTTGGTCTGCATACCACGCTTTTCAACACACAGCGTGATCACGTTTCCTAAATATTCTTGCGGAACGAGAATATTTGCTTCAACGATTGGTTCACGAATTTCAATAATGTCGTTTACCGGTGGTAAATCCGATGGGTTATCGATTTTCACCACACCGTGCTTAGTTTCTACTTCATAGATTACCGTTGGAGCTGTGGTGATCAGATCCATGTCGTATTCACGTTCAAGGCGCTCTTGAATGATCTCCATGTGGAGCATACCAAGGAAGCCACAACGGAAACCAAAACCTAGTGCTGTTGAGTTCTCAGGCTCGAAGAATAGTGATGCATCGTTGAGGCTCAATTTATTAAGCGCATCGCGGAAGTTTTCGTAGTCATCAGATGAAATTGGGAACATTCCCGCGTATACCTGAGGCTTCACCTTTTGGAAACCAGGCAAACGGTCTGTTGCAGAATCACGAGCCATGGTAATGGTATCACCAACTGGTGCTCCATGGATGTCTTTGATACCTGCGATAACAAAACCTACTTCACCCGTTCTCAACACCCCGGTATTAGTCTGCTTCGGTGTAAAGATACCAACCTTATCTACTTGGTGAGCTTGCTCTGTAGACATGATCTTGATCTTCTCGCCCGCTCTTAATTCACCGTTTTTAATACGTACCAATGACACTACGCCTTGGTACGGGTCAAACCATGAATCGATAATCAGTGCCTGTAGTGGCGCATTTGGCTCACCTTCTGGTGGCGGAATATCACGTACGATCACTTCGAGCACTTCATCAATGCCGATCCCCGTTTTCGCACTACAACGAACCGCTTCTAATGCTTCAATACCAACGATATCTTCAATTTCTTCGGCAACGCGAAGTGGATCAGCCTGTGGTAAGTCAATTTTGTTCAGAACCGGAATAACTTCCAAGTCCATCTCAAGTGCAGTGTAACAGTTCGCTAGTGTTTGTGCTTCTACACCTTGACCCGCATCAACAACCAATAACGCACCTTCACAAGCGGCTAGAGAGCGCGAAACTTCATAAGTGAAGTCAACGTGTCCCGGTGTATCGATAAAGTTTAGCTGGTAGGTTTCGCCATCTTTTGCTTGATAGTTAAGCGTTACACTCTGTGCTTTGATGGTAATACCGCGCTCACGTTCGATGTCCATCGAATCCAGTACCTGCTGCTGCATTTCGCGGTCTGTTAAACCTCCACAAACTTGGATTAAGCGGTCTGATAGCGTCGATTTTCCATGGTCAATGTGGGCAATAATAGAAAAGTTACGGATATGCTTCATATACTGGATTCAATACTTCTGTTAGTCACAAATAGAGATTAAGGCCTCGATTTTACATTTTATTTAGTACAATCACCATCTATTTGCGTTATTGGTAGGCTAATTGGGTAAATTTTTATCACTTTTACCTGATGTTTGAGTTTATCCCCTTGGACTCTGGCGAAAAATAAACCGAGTGCAGCACTCGTAAATGCAATAAGTATCTGCAAAGGTTCATTAAGACCAAGTACGAGAGCTGCGATAAACATGCCGGCAAAAGCAAAAAGCAATGGCATCATGTAAACATAAAACGCATGTTTCACCACATTAGTGTCGTCTAATGCCAACTTAATTTTTTGGCCAATTTCGACAGATTCCGTCAAATCTACAGGGAATTGTTTTTTGTGGGTGCCAAAGAGTTTGGCAAATACTTGGGAGCCGCATTTGCCGTTACAGCCTTCACAAGCGGGTTTTGGCTGTGCTTCTAAGTAGACAGTTGCGCCTTTTATGGCGGCAACTGTCAGAGTTTGTTCTATCATAAAGGTCTTTTCACAGACTCAGCGATTGCTTTTGCGGTCATTGCTGGAATATTTCCAACTACGGATACGTCAAAGGCACCTGTGTTGTGTACGTACACCGTTGTCGCACCTGACGAAAGCGCTCCACTTGGGCGCTGGCCCGGTAAAGGACGTTGTACAAATACCGAAATATCGACAAGGCCGTCGGAAAACAAGTAGTAGTCTGCCAGCTCATTGTTTAAATCTAACTTATGTCTGTCAGATTTTAGCAGCTCAAAGCCCTGAGGTAACCAACCAATTTGCCAATTGTTTTTCGTGCCATTCTCAAGTGTCTTCAACAATCCAGATACGGCTTCAGGAAACTGCTTTTGGGAAAGTTCTAACAATTGCTCAGCTGGGGTTTCAGTCACGCTGATATGGGTAAGCTGAAGCTGTTCTAACAACTCGCCTTGTTGGTTTACATAAGCGGATTTTAGCAACAGAGATGACTCGGTATCGATCCACAACCAATAGTTGTATTTAGCGTCGTCCTTTGCTTCTAATCTGACAAGCTGAGCAGGTCTGTCAACAATCCGACCTTTACCACCTAAGACAAAATCATAACTTTCTTTGAGGCTGTCGATATTTTTGAATAAAACTTCGGGAATAGGGCCTGCTATCGAATCTGTTTGGATGGTGTAAGGCTCAGACTTTGGTTCAAAATAAGTCACTTTGTCACCAATGCGGATCATTTCAAGTCCAGCACCATTGAGCAAACTTAAAAGCTCAAATTCAGTCCCATCTTGGTTACCATGAAGCCAACGGTAAGGCTCCATAGATTTTCCTTTCACCACGACAAACGATGCATCAAAGTTTCTATGATGCACCGCTTCTGCCATGTCTTTTAGCAGTTGTTTGGCTGATACGCTTTCATTTGCCCACAGCCAACTAGAGAAAAATACACTTACTACAACTAACAGTGCTCTCATTTATTGCTCTTTTTCCTCTTGCTTTTCAGCTGTGTTGTTTTCACCAGATTGCTGCAGCGCATATGCCATGCGAGACTGCCTTTGATGCTCTAGCACCAATGCACCAATGCGTTGTTGCTGTAACTCTCTAATGCCTTTAGCCGCTGATTCAAGCGCAGGCTCAGTTGATAAGCTCACAGGAGAAACGCCTCCAGCAAAAGGAGTAGATTGCAACTGTAACGCATCGCCCGCAGGTAAAGTCGTGTCAGTGCTTAGCGTATTAACTCCAAGCACAGCAAACAATGACACACTTGCCGCGATAGCCACTTGTGCAAACGGCTTACGCCATGCACTTAGCTCAATCACATTGCTCTTCGGCGTCGTTTCTTTCACTTGCTCAACGGCCGGCTCACTATACGTTTGCTCTTGTTCAAGTGCCGCTGCAAAGCTGCTGGTGATATCAATGCAAGGTGTGTCTTGCTTTTGACTACGCATTACATCACCAATCAAGGCATACCGAGCAAACTTTTGTTCGTCTAAACGAACATCAGTTTCAGCGTTGAGTGACAGATCACCGTCAAAAATTTGCGATGTCGTTAAATCTTCTGTCACTTGTTTTTCAGCTTGTGCCATATTAAGACTCACCTATTAATGGGTTCAAATTGTTATCTATCGCTTCCCTTGCGCGAAAAATTCTCGAACGAACTGTACCAACCGGACAATCCATAATGACAGCTATTTCCTCGTAGCTCATGCCTTCGATTTCACGCAAAGTAATTGCGGTTTTTAAATCGTCAGGCAAGCGCTCGATAGTTTTGAAAATCACTGCTTTCACTTCGTCGCTTAACAATAGATTTTCCGGTGAAGCGTTCGATCTTAATTGGTCTGCACCATCATAAAACTCAGCTTCTTCCGCATCTACGTCGTTTGCTGGCGGCTTTCGACCAAGCGCCACCAAATAATTTTTTGAACAGTTAACCGCGATTCTATACAACCAAGTATAAAATGCGCTCTCGCCCCTAAAGTTAGGCAACGCTCGATAAGCTTTAATGAACGTTTCCTGTGCCACATCTGCCACATCGCCTTGATTCGCTACATAACGAGAAATTAGCGCTGCGACTTTATTTTGATACTTGGCAACTAACAGGTTGAATGCGTTTTTATCTCCCTGTTGAACGCGTTTAACTATATCTAGATCTAAATCCTGCTCGCTCATTCGAGCCGGTACTCCTCTTTTTGCTTTTCTAAATCGTATCTAGTTGCCATCATTCACAGCTACTCTGACTTAGTACTGAATAAAAAGTTCTGTTTTTTTGTATTTTTTTTTAAAATAAACGAATTCATCCATCTTTGCGTACTAGTTCTTGGCTGCTTTTTCGCATTATTCCATTAGCAGTCACACAAAATGTTCTAAATGATTCTCATTAAACGGAACAAACTCTCTGCCTTCTATGATAGCAGATGTGGTATAAATAGCAGAATTAAACGCAAAAACAGTAAAGATCTTCGAATATGAAAAATACGACTCACCACAATACTGATGTAGTCATTATTGGTAGTGGCGCTGCTGGACTCTCTCTTGCGCTTTCTTTGGCAAACCACTGTAAGGTTACCGTGATAAGCAAAGGGGCGTTAAAAGAAGGCTCCACACTTTATGCTCAAGGTGGCATTGCCGCAGTATTCGATAAGAAAAATGACAGTATTGAATCACATGTCGAAGACACACTTGCGGCAGGCGCTGGTTTGTGTGACCGCGATGCGGTGCACTACACCGCATCAAATGCAAAAAATTGCTTGAAGTGGCTGATTGAACAAGGCGTACCATTTGATATGGAAGTGGATAGCAAAGGGAAAGAGCGCTTTCATTTAACCCGCGAAGGTGGGCATTCACATCGTCGTATATTGCACGCAGCTGATGCAACGGGTAAAGCCGTTCAAACCACATTAATTAGCCAAGTGCAGTTACACCCAAAAATTAATATACTTGAGCAATACAACGCCATCGATCTCATCAAAGATAAACATGGCGACTCAAGCGATATCAAAGGCGTTTACGTCTATAATCGCAAAGCGGATAGAGTTGAGAGCATCTCGGCTAAGTTTGTCGCTTTAGCGACGGGTGGCGCAAGTAAAGTTTACTTGTATACCTCAAATCCAGATGTTTCTTCGGGTGACGGCATCGCAATGGCGTGGCGTGCGGGTTGTCGTGTGGCCAACATGGAGTTTAACCAATTTCATCCAACCAGCTTATACCACCCTGAGCTACAAAACTTTTTAATTACCGAAGCCATGCGCGGTGAAGGCGCGCTGCTTAAACGTCCTGACGGCACACGTTTTATGCCTGACTTCGATGAGCGCGAAGAACTCGCCCCTCGCGATGTGGTCGCCCGTGCCATTGATTATGAGATGAAACGATTGGGCGCAAATTGCGTCTATCTTGATATCTCACATAAAGACAAAGAGTTCATCATAGAGCACTTCCCTACGATTTATGCTAAGTGCTTAAGTGTTGGTTTAGATATCACCAAAGAGCCAATCCCCGTAGTGCCAGCGGCGCATTATACTTGCGGTGGTGTTATGACTGACTTTAACGGTCGTACTGACATCGACAATTTATATGCAATCGGCGAAGTGGCTTACACAGGTCTACACGGCGCAAACCGCATGGCGAGTAACTCGTTGTTAGAATGCATTGTGTTTGCCCACGCTGCCGCAAAAGATATTTTAGCTAAAATCGATAATCGTCCTGAGCCATCTAAGTTACCAGATTGGGACGAAAGCCGTGTCAGCGACTCGGACGAAGAAGTAGTGATTACCCACAACTGGCACGAACTTAGATTGTTTATGTGGGATTATGTTGGCATTGTTCGCTCAACTAAACGGTTAGAACGTGCGCTACGCCGCGTTGAGTTATTACAGCAAGAGATCCATGATTATTACGCCAACTTCAGAGTGAGTAACAACCTGCTTGAATTACGTAACTTAGTACAAGTAGCTGAACTGATTATTCGCAGCGCGTTAGAACGTAAAGAAAGTCGTGGACTGCACTATACCATTGACTTCCCAGACATGGCTGAAAACTCCACACCGACCGTTTTGTCACCGACAAAATAATAATATTTGCATGTAGAGCATGTGCTGATTTTTATCGCCATGCTCTGGTCGCTGTTTCTAATTGGCTTGCAGCGCAGTGCGACAGAGTAAACGCCAGTCCGCTTCTGGTATTGCCTGTCGAGTCAAAAATATCTGCTGCTTAGCTTGGTTCGCATCCATGATTGTTAGCGCTATTTGACTATCAAACCATATGGTCGCACCAATAAGCTGCCCTTTGCAATTTATCGTTTGCGACTGTATTTCAACAAAGTTTTCTTTTGGGAGCATGAGTATAGTACCCGCCTTTGGCGTACGAGATAGAACAGTTTGCCAACTGCAATAACCCGTTACGGCAAACACGATTGCCACTAACCACCACAGCGTAGGAAATAGCAGAAAAAGGATAAAAGCGAGGCAAGAAAAAAGAACCACAAAGAAGGCGTGGTTCTGAAGATTGTGTTGAAAGTCGATTCTATACGCGGATCCGATCAAGGATTAACTTAACCATGCGTTTTAGCTCTGGATCTGGACATTCTTCATGACCCATAAACCAAGCGAATAAATCTGGATCCTCACAGGTAACTAGACGCTGAAACACGTACTTACCTTCGTCGGATAGCGCGTCATAAGCCTGCTCAACAAACGGCTCCAAAATAACGTCCAGCTCTAACATGCCACGACGGCAAGCCCATTTAACTCGAGCTTTAGGCAGTAACTCAACCATAAACTGATTAACCCCTCATAAACTATTGAGAAAATTATACCCACTGTGCAGAACATATGCCATAAAACTTATAGAAATGGCACATTGAAATCGTCCGTCCCTATCTCCACTTATGATTTTACGGTAACATTACGAAAACACTTTAATAGGGATCAATATTATGTCAATTGCTCGTGCTTATGCGCTTCCGTTCAAGGTTATTCGCATTTCAGGACAAGATAAACTTAGCTATTTGCACGGTCAGGTTACTCAAGACATTAACCTTATCAAAGAAGATAATTTTATGTGGTCTGGGCATTGTAGCCCTAAAGGCAAGCTTTGGTCTGTGTCGCGCTTAACTCGCTATCAAGACGACTACTTAATGCTTGCTGGTGTAGCCGAAGCTGAAGCATCACTTCGTGAGCTAAAAAAGTACGGCGTTTTTGCCAAAGTTGACATTGATTTTGCTGACTGCGAAGTCTTTGGCTTAATGACTCAGGACAGTAAAGCGCTTGCTACTGCCTTTGGCGTTGAGCTTTCGTCTGACGCAAGTGCTGTGGATGTTGCCAACGGCAAGCTGCTAAAACTCGCAGACGAGCGCTTTGTTTTCATCGCGTTCGAAGGCGCAAGTTTACCCGCGGACGTGGAGCAACAAAGCAATCCAGCAGCGTTTATTGCGGCCAGCATTTTAGCAGGAGAGCCAAGTCTTGATGCAGATCACGTGGACGAATTTGTACCACAAATGGTTAACCTTCAAGCCCTTAACGGGATCAGCTTTAAGAAAGGTTGCTATACTGGTCAAGAAACCGTAGCTCGTATGCGCTATCTTGGTAAAAACAAACGTGCCATGTACATAGTGACAGGCAATACAGCAGAGCGCATCGAAGAGGCAGACATTGAGCTGCAGATTGAAGACAACTGGCGTCGTGGTGGCAAGGTTATTCAACAAACCTTTGATGCAAGCAGCGGCCGTTATTATGCGCTGGCTGTGATGCCAAATGACACACCACAAGACGCGGTGCTAAGAGCAAAAAATTCACCAGAGGTGAGTCTTACTATTCAACCTCTACCTTATTCTTTAGAAGACAACTAACGGGATCTTATATGATTATTGGCCCTAACTCGGTAGTGACAATCCACTACTCAGTTCAAGACAAAGACAACAACACGATTGATAGCACATTTGATGATGAGCCTGTGATAGCGATGCTTGGCTCAGGCTATCTGATCCCAGGTCTTGATGATGCCCTACAAGGCAAACAAGCTGGTGACACTTTCAGTGTGACCATCGAGCCACAAGAAGGCTATGGTGAACGCTTTGACGAACTGACTCAAGCCGTTCCTAAATCAATGTTTGAAGACATGGAAATCGAAGTGGGTATGCAATTTAGAGCTACCACCGACGAGGGCGACCAAATCGTTGTGATCATTGGTATCGAAGACGAAGAAGTCATTGTTGACGCGAACCACCCGCTTTCTGGGATCACGCTGAACTTTGACGTTGAAGTGCTTGAAGTACGTGAAGCTACAGCTGAAGAAGTTGCCCACGGCCATGTTCATGGCGAAGGCGGTTGTGGTCACGACCACTAAGATTAGTCGAGTTACTAATAGAAAGCGCTGATCATTCAGCGCTTTTTTCTTGTTTAAGTTTACTTTCCATTGCAGTAACCAAGTTGGCTTGGTCATTTGTACCTAAGCGATATTTAGTACCGTCCTTCATCACCACTTCGAGCGCCTTGAATCCAGCAACTGTGTATACCCAACCGTCTGTGCTGATCCGCATGCCAATACCATGACGTAGAGAATTAGTCACAGGCTGAACATAATCGATATCGTCAAACTTTAAGGTCATTTTGGCGACCGACGGTCCAAACCACCAGCTTAACGTCTGTTTTTCTTGGTTCACTTGAATGGTTAAGCCATAAAAAATAAACGCAACAAGCGCGAGGATCACCAAAAAGCTAACAAAGGCAAGATTGCTACCTGTTAGGAAAATTGCCAATATGGTAAAACTGGCGATAAAGGCTAGAAACAGCCATATAACCCATGCAAACTGTGTATTTTTATACATCGATAGTCTTCTTAATCAAAGCTGTAAACTAATGTAGCACCAAGTTCGGTGTCTACCTTTTCTTTTTCATTTTCTGGCTGCGAATTATAACGGTAAATAAACGCAAACTTCAGCGCAATACCACCAATCACTTGTGTGACTAGCGCAGACTCAGCAAACAATCGGGAGTTTAAACCTGACAGCGATTGCTCAAAACTGACGTCTTGATTAAAGCGGGTACGCTTTGAAACGTTTCTTTCCCACTGCAATGCCATACGCAAAAGCTGGCCTTGCTCGGTTCTATCTTCTTCCGGCTCAAGCTCGATTTCGTTGTCCACACGAGAGATAGACATACCGGGACCGATGTCGATATCTACCGTGTTCTTTCGTCCCTCATACACACGATTGCCATAACCTAGCGCAAATGTTGTGGTGTATTCCTTGCCATTAAACCTGTCACGCTCATAGTCGCCGTACATAAAGAACGAGGCGTTATCGTCCCCTAGTTTGTAGTTACCTTGCGCAGAGCCAAAGTAGCGCGACGCAGAGACATCCTCAACATCCGTTTCTGTATTGTGCTCGCGGCGATAAAGGCCATTGAATTTGAATTGATTACGCCACTTGGGGAAATCTTGGTAAAGATTACTTTTTAACTTAAATGACGTGTTTTGCGTATTACCTTTATTAACGATAAAGCCAAATTCAACGTCACCGTACAGCATTTCGCCCTTATGCTTTTGATGAATTTCGTCATCGGGCATTTTGCCATATTCGTGAAAATCTTCGAATGGATCCGTAGCTAAGCTTGGTAGCGAAACCAAGCCAATTGCAAATAAAGCGAAAGTTCTAAAAAACGGCACTGACAACTACTTTCCGGTTATTGCTTCCAAATGATATGACAAAACGGCGCATCTAAATCTCTGCTAATTAGGATCTTTGCGTACACCTGATCTGAGTCATCAAACTCGATACCGACCAAAACCTGAACGAAGTGCTCTGGTTCTGCTTCTTGTTCATAAGCAGTTATGCTCGACCAACTCTCGTCCGGCTCACTTTCTTCAATGAAACCACGATCTTCGCGATGTTCGTTGAACATATTGATATCGTGTTCTTCAAGATTATCAGGGGCCAACTCAAGGAAGATATCATATGCTTGGTGAGTGGCTTCTTCTATGCTACAAAGTCTTGCTGTCATGGACGCTAGCCTGTTGTTTTAAAATTGGCGCAATGATAGCAAAATGAGGTAAAACATAAATACATAGTCGCGATAATCAAACAGAAAATAACGCTAAATGGCGAACAAATTATCAGTAAAAGTTGAATGTTACGTCGCTTTTGAGTTATTACTCTAAAACTATCGCATAAAACCCGCAGGGAGCATCTCATCATGATTTCATTTTCCGAAGCGAACAACATCGCATTTGTGACCTTATCTCGGCCAGAAAAACAAAACGCGCTGTCTGTTGAAATGTTTGTTGGTTTAGATAATGCGATAAAGAAAATTAGAAAAAGCAAATCAATTAGAGCTGTTGTGATCCAAGGAGAAGGCGCACATTTTTGTGCTGGTCTAGATGTAAAAAGCGTACTGAATAAACCTTCTGGGATCATCAAGCTACTTAAAAAATGGTTACCTGGCAATGCTAACTTAGTACAAAGAGTCGTACTCGGCTGGCAAACTTTGCCTGTTCCTGTCATCGCCAAGATCACAGGCAATTGTTTAGGTGGAGGCTGTCATATTGCATTAGGCGCGGATATTCGTTTAGCCGACAGCAGTGCACAGTTTGCCATTATGGAAGCCAAATGGGGACTTTGCCCTGACATGGGTGGCAGCTTACTTTTGCCTGCCACAATGAACAAGGATAAGGCACTGCTGATGACAATCCATGCACAGCGAATAGATGCCCAAAAAGCACTAAAGGACGGTCTCATTACCGAGCTCTGTGATGATGTTGATGCAAGACTCTCAGAGTTACTCACTCAATTTACCGCACGCTCGCCCGATGCCATTGCAGCAATTAAGAAAGTGTATAATCGTGCCTACAACCAGCCCGCCCGTAAACTGTTATGGATAGAAACGTGGTCACAAATCAAATTGCTCGCCGCTAAAAATACCAAAATTGCGATGAAGAATGCCTCTGTAGCTGATGAGAATAAAAAGCCATTTTTGCCTCGCATGAAGTGGTAACGTTAGATTTAATGCTTGTTTGCCCAAAGTATAATGGCCATCGCAATACGAGAGCGTACAATGAGCCATCATACATGTTAGCGCCATTGCAGTGCTGAGGATTTACATTTAATGGTACACAGAGCGAAGTTGATATTACGATTTGCACTAGGCTTTGCCATCATTTTGGCGTGTCTCTTCAGCGCTAAATGGATAATTCAGCTTAGTGCTTTACAGATCCCAGCCGCCTTACTTGGCATGGTGTTTCTTGTCATACTCCTTGCCACAAAAATCATTAAAGTAGAATGGTTAGCCCCCGCAGCTGAGCCCATCTTAAAATATATGGCGCTGTTTTTTATTCCCGCCGGAGTGGGCTTGGTAGAGCATCTCAGTTTGTTTCAATCCCACTGGCTTATGCTGCTGTTATTGCTAGTTGGTGTTCCAACAATAAGTCTTGTATTGTTAAGCCCTATCGTTAAGAGCATAAAGTTTCGTGATTAATATGATTATGGCGTCAGCGCTCACTGTGCTGTTATTTTTTAGTGCACGCAAACTATATCAGCGTATCTCCTTACCGGTATTAAACCCTGTGCTGATCTGCATTTTGGCCATTTCGGCATTTCTACTATTCACGAAGTTCGACTACAAGATATATCAACAAGCAACGCTACCAATTCATTACTTGTTAGAACCAGCGGTCGTTGCACTCGCTTACCCTTTGTATAAACAATTTCACCAAATTAAACCGGTATTTTTTGCATTGTGCTTAACCAGTTGGTTGGGTGTTTCACTGTCTACGTTAAGCGCTTTTCTTATCTGTCAATTTTTTGCAGCCGATCCGCAGCTCTCAGCTTCAATGGCAGCTCTGTCGGTTACAACACCAATCACCCTACTCATTAGTGATTATCTCGGGGGGATCCCCGCTATTGCAGCGATTATGGTGATACTAATTGGTGTATTTGGTGGCGTGTTTGGACTACATATTTTGCACTGGTGTAAAGTTGACCATATGCAAGCGAAAGGCACTGCGCTTGGTGTTGCTTGCCATGCAATAGGCACAGCCGCAGCGATAGAGCATCATCCCATGGCTGGCGCTTTTGCTTCGGCGGCGATGACAATTACCGCCATGATAACTGCACTTTGGGTGCCTTTGTTTTATCATTGGTTGGCTACTCTAATTTAATAACTCGGGATACGACTGTGATCAATCAAGAAATCGAGCAAATAGAACACTATTACAACATTATTCGAGAGTATCTGGTGACGTACAGTTTCCAATTGCTCGCTGCGATATTCATCTTCCTTCTCGGTTTGTGGTTATCAAGAAAGCTGTCTAAAGCGACTGAAAACTTGATGCTAAAACACAATATCGATCCTGCTTTAACCAACTTTATTGGCAATGTGATAAAAGTCCTTATCATCGCCATGTTTGTGATTATTTCTCTTGGCAAGGTTGGCATAAGTATCACACCGTTTGTCGCCGCCATCGGGGCTGCGTCTCTAGGTGCAGGTCTTGCGCTGCAAGGTATGCTAGCAAACTACGGCGCTGGGCTTGCCATCATTGCTACCCGCCCATTTGTGATTGGCGATACCATCAGCATCAAAGGCGTTAACGGCCAAGTTAAAATGATTGAGCTTGGACATACCACGCTCATCAACGAAGACAAAGTAGAGATCACAATCCCAAATAAACATGTGGTGGGAGAAATTCTCCATAACTCGTTTGCAAACTCTTTGGTTAAAGGTGAAATAGGGATAGCCTATGATGCTGATTATCAAGGCGCATTAACACTTATCAATCAGGTACTCGCTGATAATGCTAAGGTCAGTCAAGACCCTAAGCCTCAGGTGGGGATTGAGGAATTTGCCGACAGTGCAGTGATATTGAGCTACCGCTACTGGGTGCCTACGACTTCACTTATCGAAACTAAATTAGAAGTGAATAGAGCGGTGTTTGCCGCGATTAAAAATGCGGAAATCGAAATTCCATTCCCGCAACGAGTGGTTAAAATCATTCAGTGAGTAAACTCAATAACGGCTAGCACCCTAGCCGTTATTCTACCCTCAGTTTTCATCAGGCTTTTCCATAGAAAAGCCACTGCGTAAATGAAGATCGCGCTGTGGAAACGGGATCTCGATTTGATATTTTCGAAAGGCATCATCGATAGCCCAGAGGTAATCAGAAACCAGCGCTGTTGGTCGCTTTACCTGCTCAGGTTGCACCCAAACTCCTAGCGTGAAATTCAAGCTACTATCACCAAACCCTGTCATCCATACCGTTGCTTCTCGCCCCGGCGTATTCAAGGTATATTGGACATTTTTGGCCGCTTCCAATGCGGCACGCTTCACCTTCTCTTTGTCGCTGCCGTAGGCCACCGAAAAAGGAATACGGAAACGACGATATTTATCCGACATTGTCCAATTGGTAATTGTATTTGACACCATTTCCGAGTTAGGAATAAGCAGGTCGACGTTGTCATTTG
Organism: Pseudoalteromonas sp. DY56-GL79; assembly: GCF_041414765.1. Classification (NCBI taxonomy): domain Bacteria; kingdom Pseudomonadati; phylum Pseudomonadota; class Gammaproteobacteria; order Alteromonadales; family Pseudoalteromonadaceae; genus Pseudoalteromonas; species Pseudoalteromonas sp. DY56-GL79. The sequence goes on from NZ_JANHZS010000028.1 coordinate 49,186, forward strand.
TACGGATCCAAGTTGAGCGCATGTGAATGGCTATCACTTCCCCAACCACCCCGTTGGTCAGCTCAACAAAGTCCCCAACTTTGACGGTTTTCTCTAGCAGTAACACTAGACCTGAGACAAAGTTATTCACCAGACCTTGTAGCCCCAAGCCAATCCCAACGCCGAGTGCACTGGCAACAAGCGCCAACTCAGTGATCTCTATTCCTAAGGCCGTCAGCGCAATAATAAGACCAATAAATAATACGATGTAGTGAATGATCCTGCCAATCACGTACGCTGAAGTATGCTGGATCACTCCTTGTCTTGACGCGAGACGATTAAATGCTAGTCGTAGGATCTTGGAGATCACCAAAGTTGCAACGATCACCGCGATAAATGAGAGTGCCTCTCCCACCTCTAATGAAAATTTACCTAATGAAAATAGCTTTTGATCAAGCCACGGAATATCTACTTCTATATCTATTGGTGCTTTTATCATGGTTATATTTTTTGTTATCTCGTGAAGTTAAGTGTGTGTGGCGAGCAGCAAAAATACAAGTTTTAAAAACGCCTAAATCATGCTTTGTTCAGGCTACTCGCTTGACCTTTTACAGGGCTCGTGACTAAATAAAGGACAAATAAATAACAATAATACTACTGCGGATTGGTAAAATACGTCATGAAAAAGTCCCTACTCGCTTTAACCACTTGTCTTGCGCTTGCATTGCCAGCTTATAGTCAATCGCTTGCGGACCTTACCACGCTCGAAGCACAAACCAAAATACAAAATCGAACTTTATCTGCAACGCAACTCACTGAGTTTTATTTAAAAAGGATTGCACAACTTGACGACAGTGGCCCTATGCTCAATGCCGTGATCACACTCAATCCCAACGCTTTACAAGACGCTAAAAAGCTTGATGCCGAAATACTCGCGGGAAAATACCGAGGGCCACTTCATGGCCTGCCAGTTATTGTTAAAGATAATATCGACACCAGAGCGCCAATGGCAACAACCGCAGGCGCGCTCGCCCTGCAACACAACGTCAAAACCCAAGCAGCACCACTTATCATCCAGTTAGAGCAAGCCGGCGCTATCATCCTTGGCAAAGCCAATTTAAGTGAATGGGCAAACTTTAAATCAAGTTTCAGCTCGAGCGGCTACAGCACGCTTGGGGCCAAACCAAGAACCCGTATGTGTTAGATAGAACACCATGTGGCTCAAGTTCAGGCTCTGCCGTTGCCGTCTCCGCAGGCCTTGCACTGCTCGCCATTGGTACGGAAACTGACGGCTCTATTGTTTGTCCTTCAGCACATAATGGCGTTGTAGGTATTAAACCGACTGTCGGTTTAGTTTCTGGTGAAGGCATTGTTCCTATCAGTCATAGTCAAGATAGCGCTGGCCCTATGGCAAAATCGGTGATGGGCGCCGCCTTATTACTCAATGCTATTGTTACCAATGCAAAACAGCCGATTGACTTTACCCAAGGCTTAAATACCGCCAGTTTCAAAGGCAAACGAATTGCTATCACCAGTCATCTAGGTCAATTTCCACCTGCAGTTCAAGCGGTATTTGCAAAAGCAGTTGCGACCATGAAAGCAAATGGCGCAGAAATAATTGAAGGGTTAGACTTACCTGAGCTGGAAGCTTTAGGCTCCGCCGAATTGGATATTTTGCTCTATGACTTTAAGCATGATCTCAATGCTTACCTTGCCAAGACACCAGAGCAAGTAAAAGTAAAAAACCTAAACCAGCTCATCCAATTCAACCAGCAACATCCCTCCACCATTAAGTACTTTGATCAATATTTGATAGAGGAAGCAGCAAAGAAAGGCGATATCACAGAACACCGATATCAAGAAGCCCAAGCTTTGGTTAAAGAATTTGCCCGTCGACAAGGCATTGATAAAATAATGCAAGAACATCGCCTTGACGCATTTATCGCGCCAACGAATACCCCAGCTTGGAGTATCGATATCATTAACGGTGATAATTTCTCCGCTTCCTCGTCATCTCCTGCCGCGATTGCAGGATATCCAAGCATTACAGTACCGATGGGTTTTCATCACGAGCTACCGCTGGGTATTTCTTTCTTCGCTGAGGCTTATAGCGAAGCGAAATTAATCAAGCTTGCCTATGCTTTCGAACAGTTGACTAATGCACGCAAAGCGCCTGAGTTTAAGGCAACATTAACGCCATAAAAATAATAGTAACGTTATTAAATAAAAATGCCTTCACATCGCTTGATATGAAGGCATTTTTTATTTGCGTATTTTGTTGGTACCAAGAAGGTTAAGCTTTACGCCAAGTTGTTTTGCCCGCGCTATCTTCTAACACAACGCCTAAGGCAGTTAGCGCATCACGCGCTTCATCCGCTGCAGCCCAATCTTTATTTTCGCGAGCGCTGCGACGCTTTTCAATCAATGCTTCGATTTGCGCCACTTCGTCGTCGTCTTGTTCGCCCTGTAAGAAAGATTCAGGGTCTTGCTGCGCAATACCTAAGACTTCCGCGAGTTTCACAAGAATAAACGCGTGCTCACCAGCAGCTTTTGCGTCACTATCTTTTAAGCGATTCACTTCTTTTGATAATTCAAAAATCACTGGCAGTGCTTCTGGCGTGTTGAAGTCGTCGTTCATTGCTGTCTCAAAACGTTCAGCGTAAGCATTACCTTTAAGCTCGACTTCCACCAGCTCAACGCCACGTAGCGCAGTGTAAATACGCTCAAGCGACGAACGTGCTTGTTCAAGGTTTTCTTGTGAATAGTTTAGCTGGCTTCGATAATGACCATTGATCAAGAAATAGCGTACTGTTTCTCTATCAAAAGCTTTTAGCACTTCACGTACGGTAAAGAAATTGCCAAGAGACTTAGACATTTTCTCTTTGTTAACTTGTACCATGCCGGTGTGGATCCAGGTGTTCACATAACGGCCGTTATTTGCGCAGCAAGATTGGGCAATCTCGTTTTCATGGTGCGGGAATTGCAGATCTGAACCCCCACCGTGAATATCAAAAAATTCACCCAAATGCTTTGAACTCATTGCGCTACACTCAATGTGCCAACCTGGTCGACCTTCGCCCCACGGAGATTGCCACGCAGGCTCACCCGATTTGGCTTTTTTCCACAATACAAAGTCAAGTGGATCATCTTTGTCTTGCGCTACTTCAACGCGTGCACCCGCTTGTAGCATTTCTAAATCTTGCTGAGATAACTGACCATATTGCTCAAACGTTGAAACATCAAACAATACATCCCCGTCCTTCGCAACGTAAGCATGGCCTTTTTCAATCAAGCGCGCGATCATCTCGATGATCTCGTCCATATGCCCAGTTACCGTCGGCTCAATATCCGCAGGCAGCATGTTCAACGCAGTAAAATCTTCATGCATGGCTTTGGTCATGCGAACGGTTAGATCATTAATCGACTCTTTGTTTTCCGCGGCGCGTTTAATGATCTTGTCATCCACGTCAGTAATATTACGAACATACGTGACGTCATAACCTAAATAACGTAAATAACGGTTCATTACGTCAAATGAAACGTAAGTGCGTGCGTGTCCTACATGACAGAAATCATAGATAGTGATACCACACACGTACATATCAACCTTGCCTTCTTTGAGCGGTTTAAAAGGGGCTTTTTGGCGAGTGAGTGTGTTGAAAATCTGCAACATGTAGTTTTCTTCCTAAGTACGGTTCATTTTTTAACAAAAGTGCTTTTAATCATACCACCTGCATAGCAGCGCCTCTAGATTTTAATAACGAATTACGGCAGTTTTTTGATTTTTTACGCTGATTTTTAAGGAATGCTTTTTCACAAAAGCCCAGTTGATATAAAATAGGGTTTTATCATTCAACACGATGGACACTAACATGGTTGTTTTAGAAACAAATCACGGCGAAATCCGTATTAATCTTTTCGCTGACAAAGCGCCTGAAACGGTAGCTAACTTCCTAAACTACGTAAACAGCGAGTTTTATAACGGTACTATTTTCCACCGTGTAATCGACGGCTTTATGGTTCAAGGTGGCGGATTCGCATCGGGTATGGAACAAAAACCAGTTGAAGCACCGATCAAAAACGAAGCAAACAACGGTGTTGCAAACAAAGTGGGTACTCTAGCAATGGCACGTACGCCAGATCCACACTCTGCAACTGCACAATTTTTTATCAATGTTAACGACAATGACTTCCTTAACTTCTCAAGCGAAACATCGCAAGCTTGGGGTTACTGTGTATTCGGTGAAGTTGTTGAAGGCATGGACGTAGTAAATAAGATTAAAGGTGTTGCTACTGGTTCTTCTGGTTTCCACCAAGACGTACCGCTTGAAGATGTGATCATCGAAAAAGCATACGTTGCTGAGTAATATCCTACTTTTTATTCAAGGCCAGTATTTATGCTGGCCTTATTAGTTTTGAGGTCCCATGGGTAAAACCTATTTTATCGCCGACTTGCATTTAACCGAGCACCGCACTGATATCACCGCCGCTTTTTTCGCTTTTCTCGACCATCATATGACCGCCGATGTCGACGCTTTATATATTTTGGGTGATTTTTTTGAAGTGTGGATTGGAGACGATGAAAAAGACCCCTACGCCCTAAGTATTGCACAAAAACTGCGAAGCTTGAGTCACCTTGGCATTCAAGTCTTTTTTATTCACGGTAACCGTGATTTTTTAATCAAACAAGCCTTTGCTGACGAATGCCAAATGACTTTGCTACCTGAACAAGCGGTGATAGATCTATACGGCACACCAACGGTGATTTTGCACGGCGACGAGATGTGTACACAAGACGAAGCCTATCAAAAGTTTCGCAGGAAAAGCCGCGGTTGGTGGTGGCCAAGGCTGATGCTTGCTATGCCACTTTGGTATCGTCGCAGAGTCGCTGCAAATGCAAGACGTAAGAGCATTGAAAACCAAAAAGGCAAGCCCCTCGAGATTCTAGATGTCACCGAAGAAGCAGTGGCAGACATGTTCGCAAAACATGGCGTAGACAATATGATCCACGGCCACACCCACAGACCAAAGGTGCACACATACCAAGGCGGTAAGGTACGCACTGTGCTTGGCGATTGGTATTCACAAAGTTCATATATCGTCGTTGATGACGGTGGCAAACAGCAGCTCCTTTGCCACCCTTTTGAATAAATTTAGTGCTTAAATAGGCGCACCTGAGTGGAACTTGAAATCAAGGTCCGGCGAGCGGATAAGCTCGTTTTCCACTTGCTGAAATAGTTGAATGCGCCCAGCTACATCACAGCGCTTAGGATTGGTTGCGTTGGCAACTTGATGCGCCAAATCAATATAGTCTTGGTAATGTCTGGCTTCAGAGCGCAATAGCGACACATAAAACTTCGCAATTTCTTGATCTAAGTGTGGCGCAAGTTTGGCGAAACGCTCACATGAACGAGCCTCAATGTAAGCACCAATGATCAGTTTATCAACCAGGGCTGCGGGTTCATAAGTGCGAATGTGTTTGATCATTCCAGACGCATAGCGAGATGCTTGTACGTACTCAACAGGAATGTCACGTGCCCTTATGATTTCTAGCACCTGTTCAAAGTGATGTAGCTCTTCTTTGATAAGCCTCACCATCTTACTCAAGATATCTTGATTGTAAGCATATTCAGGTCGTGCAGTTAACTCACCAATCAATTCATTTTTACTGCCTGAAAACTCGCCATCACCAACACTGCGATAAATAAAATCTTCGTAAGGTTGCAACCAACTTAACAATGTTTTTGCAGACGCATCATCTATTGCATATTTACGAATTAAGAAGGCCGCACTTTGCGCCGCTTTTAACTCACAATGCATATGATCGATAAGCAATAATGGTAAGTGCTCGCTTTGCTTTGCTTTTTCAATCCAAGCTTGCGGGGTTTCACAGCCCAAAAACTGGTTAATAGGCGTAAGTAAATCTGTGTACTTTTCTAACATAACAACAAAAGACTAATGTGTTTGCGCCATTTTATCATAACTTCTCGCTGCAAGGTGCACCACAAGGCTATTCCCCAAGAAGTTTTAGATCATTCTGAAAATAGTAATATTGCTATTCAACTACATTTTCTTGACAAAAATTAACTCATCTCTCATAACTTAATTGAATTGTACAAAAATAGTACAAACCTATATTTGAGGGGCTAACTATGATCTTTAATCATCTATGGGGCTTATATGCTCACCCGCACGAAGAGTGGCAAACAATTGATAACCGTCACGAAAGTATGTTTTACAGTTTGTCACATATTGCACTTGTTGCGCTGATCCCAAGCATTATGGGGTATTATTCTTCAGTCTACTTAGGCTGGAGTGTTGGTACAGGGGATGCTGTCTATTTAACTCATGAGTCGGCAATATTAATTGGTGTTGCAATGTACTGCGCATTAATTGCAGGCGTCTTTATTCTGGCATATCTCGCCCACTGGATGGCCATCACTTTTGGCTCAACGCCGACCTATACACAGACTCTAGAGTTATCAGCCTACACAGCAACGCCAATGTTTATGTCGGCATTTGCGGCATTTTATCCTGAACTTTGGTTTGTCGTATCGGTTGGAATGGTTGCACTGGCGTACTCCGTTTATCTGCTTTATACGGGCGTGCCTATTCTTATGCATATTCCTGAAGAGCGTGGGTTTATTTATGCCAGCTCGGTTGTGACTTGTGGCCTAGTATTGTTAGTCATCATTCTTGCTGCAACCGCTATTTTGTGGACTAATGGCATAATTAGCCCTACGTTTACGTAACCTGAGGGCGGGATAAGAAATAGATTAATCTATTTCTGCTAGCGTTAGTTGTATTTGGTTGGAAAACGAAAAGACAAAGCTTTGCTTGGCTTTTATCCTAAATGATGAATAAAAACGGCGCTTGTTCAGCGCCGTTTCTATTTTGTAGGTCGAAACATGGATTTGTCGACATTTACCTTAGCAATATTTGCCGACATTTACCTTCGCACTATTTGCCGACATCTACCTTACCGATATTTGTCGACATAAATGTCGACCTACTGTGCGAATACTTCGTCGGTTTTAGCAGCACAGATAAAATCGTTTTTATGAAGACCTTTAATAGTATGGCTCCACCACGTTACCGTCACTTTACCCCATTCGGTAAGTAAACCTGGGTGATGGCCTTCTTCTTCAGCCATATCACCCACCTTGTTTGTGAACGCAATTGCTTGTTTAAAGTTTTTAAACTTGTAAACACGCTCAAGCTGCATAATACCATCGCGTACTTCAGGTACCCAATCAGGGATCTGTTTGATTAGAACCGCTAGTTCTTCATCTGATACTTTAGGCGCATCCGCACGACACGCTTCACATTTTTGTGCACTTAAATCAGACATTGATAATTCCTTAACTTGCTAGTTTTTCTTTTGGCGGAAACTTAGGTTCAAATAACCCTAGCTCTTTTGCTTGTTCAACCTGCGACATGATATCCATTTTAGAGATCTCAAATAAGTCGTTGATTGAGTTAATTGTATAGTAAACAGGTTGCATAATGTCGATGCGATAAGGTGTACGTAACACATCTAACACTTTAAGCGGATTAATTTCTGGTTTGTCGGAGTAAACATATTGAGTCTCACCTGGGCTTGATAGCACACCGCCACCGTAGATACGTAGACCTTGCTCGGTTTGCATCAAGCCGAATTCGACGGTAAACCAGTATAAGCGTGCAAGGTATACGCGGTCTTTCTTCTCAGCGGCATAGCCTAGCTGACCATACTTGTGTGTAAACTCGGCGAATGCTGGATTCGTTAGCATTGCACAATGGCCAAAAATCTCATGGAAGATATCTGGTTCTTGCAGGTAATCAAACTCTTCTCTTGAGCGAATAAAGGTCGCTACAGGAAACTGTTTGTTGGCAAGTAATCGAAAGAACTCATCGAAATCAATCAATGCCGGCACTGGTGCTACCTGCCAACCCGTTTCTTTCGCTAGTGCTTCGTTTAACTCACTTAGTTGTGGAATGCGGTCTTTTGGTAAGTTAATTTTCTCAAGGCCCGCCAAATATTCATCACAGGCTTTGCCTTCGATACACGCTAGCTGACGTGCAACTAACTCTGACCAAATTTGATTCTCTTCATCTGTCCAAGCAATAACGCCATTTTCATCTGGCTGCTTAGATACATATTTACTTGCTTTAGCCATTTTACATTCTCACTTACTTCACCCCGAGTTTATGATCTTGCAATTTCAATTGCCGTCCTGTTGATGGTTCGGAGCGCTTCAACTTGTGACTTTGATACTAAGTAAAAGTGAAGGAAAGTTTAATAGTGAGCACGTTTATCACATTTCGCACAACAAGCATTTTCGTAAACTATAAAATACACATCTGTAAAATTAAAATTACACACATAATAAAAAGGGGCTAAACCCAACCCCTTCGTAAAAATTAACTTACAGCTATATTTTATCAAACGCCTGCTTAAGATCGTCAATAATGTCTTCTACGTCTTCAAGCCCCACTGAAATCCGAATTAGTCCATCAGAAATTCCCGCAGCTAACCTTTCCTCTTGTGTATAAGGAGAGTGTGTCATTGATGCCGGATGTTGAATGAGCGTTTCTGGGTCACCTAGACTTACCGCTAACGTACACAGCTCAGTCGCATTGATAAATTGTTCACCCTGCTCTAGCGAGCCGTTGATTTCAAAAGCAATTACCCCACCAGCCCCTTTCATTTGTTCACCTAGAAATTGGTAACCAGGATGCGAAGGTAAACCAGGGTAGTAGACTTTATTCACTTTAGGGTGCGCTTCTAGGAACTCTGCTACCGTTTGTGCGCTTTGACAGTGGCGCTGTACACGCAAAGCTAATGTTTTCAACCCTCGATTGATTAACCAAGCATCATGAGGACTGATTGTAGCGCCAATGTCTTTTAACACGGTTAATTTGATAAGTTCTATGTGCTCTTTTGAACCGCACACGAGCCCTGCTACCACATCCCCATGACCATTTAGATACTTGGTTGCGCTGTGCACAATAAGATCAGCACCATAATTCACAGGCTTTTGTAAAAGCGGTGTCATAAAGGTATTGTCAACGACAAACAAGAGCTCGTACTGTTTAGCGATCTCTCCTAACATTTTCAGATCTAATACCGTCATGTTGGGGTTGATCGGCGTTTCGGCAAACAATAGTTTTGTATTTTCCTGTACCGCATCACGTAACGCGTGCTCATCGGTTAAGTCTACAAATGACACCTCAATACCGAATTTAGGCAACATATGCGCAAATAGTGCGAAGCTACAGCCATATAATGCGCTTGATGCAATCATATGGTCGCCTTGCTGCAAAAAGCTCAGCACCGATGCAGACACAGCCCCCATACCAGTGGCGGTCGCCGCAGCATCTTCCATTCCCTCGAGTCGAGCTACTTTTTCTTCTAGCTCTCGCGTCGTAGGGTTGCCTAAGCGAGTATAGATATAGCCGGGCTCTTCACCGGCAAACCGTGCCGCACCTTGCGCTGCGTCTTTAAAGTGGAATGTTGAGGTTTGATACAAAGGAGCTGTTAACGCCCCATGTGGGTCGTCAAAATGATTGGGTCCGTGAATACACTGACTGTCATCTCTTAATTTTTTCATACTTGCCTGCTGATTTTATTATTGCCAACCAAATAAACATGGTAGTGAATTGATTAGCGTCGTTTTTGTGTAATAACCAATATGTAGGGCAGTTTAGAAAAATAGACAAGCATGCCAGATGGGGAGACGGCTAGTTCACTTATTGTGACTAGCCTATTTTACTTAAAGAGGTGTATAAAATTGTTGCCGTTTAGTCTTTTTTGCTACGCCTTAGTAGCACATCAACGACTGAGCTAATCGCACTTTTCAAAAGGCTTTGTTTGTGCTCCAAGCGTGGTAATGGTCGACAAAGTTCCATCGCCTTATAGCCCAAACGAGCTGTGAATATCCCGGCACTCAGGCCCTGTGCTGAACGGGTAGAAAGCTTGCCAAGTAATTCAGCCCCCACACTGGTAGCAGCAAGGTCGCTTACCAGTTCACTTGCGCCAACAAATACCATTTGCTTCAACAACATTTTATATAAGGTGATGCGGCTGCGATACGCTAATCGAATACCATAATGTTTGCTGATCTTTTCTACCAGCACGACTCCGCGCCAAAGCACCGCCAGCATATCCACAAGTGCAAGTGGACTTAAAGCAACTAAGAGCGCCGATGTTGTCGCATGCTCTTGAATTAGCTTCTTAGCTTCAGCATCTTGGCCTCGGAGCAAAGTTTTTTCATATAAAGTGATGACTTCTTTGTCTGTATGGTGAGGCTGTAACGCCTCTTCAAATGCGGCAACCTTTTGTTCTGGATGCGCTTTTAATAGTGGTGCAAGCCAGGCTCGTGCCTCGCCAATTTGGTCACTCTGTAATAAGCGCTGGGCATCATGCTTAATTTGCTGATGTTGTTTAAGTCTGCTAAGTGCGATGACTTCTGAAAATAAGAACTTAAATAGCGCAAGTAAACCAAGGGACAACACGGTGGTGTATAAACTAAACAGCAGAATATTTTGCTCATAGCTTTCTATCAAGGTCAGTGCTGCTTCCACAATAATAAGTACTAATAGCGCGAGCAAAAAGCACTGTTTAAAGCCGAATCGCCAAGGCGATTCGTAAATACGTTCAATTTTCGGTAGCTCGGGTTCAGCCACAGTATCAAGGCTCTCACTCACAACCAGCTCATTGCCGAGAACTTTGCCTTCACCACCCAAATGTTGAGACTCATCTTGGCTTTCAGTGTCGATATTTAAGCGTCTACCCGAACCTTGGTAAGATTTTGTCTGATCTGTCATCTTAATTTATCTCCAATTAAGAACTGCAAAGCATGATCAAGCCTGATATGCAATAAGTTTCCTTGCCTCGCAGGTAGCGGTTCAAACGCTAAAAACTCAAACCCATTTTGAGGCCAAGCCTGCGCTTTTGGGACGTGATCAGGCGGGGTTGGTGGCACATAATTAATAAACTGCTGCTCGCCGACTGGCTTGCCGTAAATACATTGCAGATGTTGCGTCCCCTCTTTCACCGCCCTTGACTCAACACTTCTCACCGAAGAAAGAGACATCGTGTCCACTGTTACCCCGTTAAAGCGAAGCTCATTGGCGCTGTCCACCAGCATTTCATTTAACAACCTTGTCAAATTGGTCTGCTGCTCGTTCAAGACACCATCACATTTGTTGGCGGCAAATAGCACCTTATCTATTTTTGGGTTAAATAAACGAGACAAAAAGCCACTTTTACCATGAGAAAACATGGCGAGGATCTGCTTTAACGCAACTTCTTGCTCTTTCAGTGTGTCATAGCCATCACTTAAGCTACCCAACAGATCAACTAACACGACTTGGCGGTCAAACTGGCAAAAGTAATCTTTGTAAAATGGCGCGATTACTTGCTTTTTGTAGGCTTCAAAACGCTCCACAAGCTGTTGATATTGTGAATGTTCGGTAATGTCGTTTGGGTGAACTTGTACCGGGAAAAACAGCAATATTGGCGCTCCCTCAAGGTCACCCGGGATCAACGCTCGGCCAGGTTGCAAGTTAGATAAACGAGTGTCCCGCTGCAGCTGCGCTAAAAGCGCATGGTAACTTTGTGCAAGCATTTTCAGCTTACTTTCATCCACCGCTTCCGTCCCATCAAACTGCTCGAGTAGCTGTAAAAACGTTTGTGCAAATGGCTGATATTTTGGCTTATTTAATAATGCAAATTGCTGGTCACACCACTCGGGAAAAGTCATTTTAAGCAGTGGCAAGTCCATTAACCATTCACCTGGGTAATCATATAGTTCAAGGTATAGTGTATGGGTTTGCGCTAAGTGCTGTTTGAGTCCGCGTTCACTATGATACCTAAACGCCAGTGTTAAGGTATTGATACGTTTGGTCGACGCAGGCCATGTTGGCGGCTCTTCCAACAAACAAGTTATTGCTTGTTGATAGTCAAAAGTTGGCACCGCCAGCGCCTTCTGCGGCTCAGGGCGACACGCAACAAGACGGCCTTCACTCACGACATCTAAAAACGGTAAGTTGTCGGTGCTCGTTTGAGTAGTCAGATGCTTGATAAGAGCCGTGATAAATGCGGTTTTCCCGCTGCCACTAAACCCGGTTACGGCAAGCTTGATATGCTTATCAAAAGAGCGGTGGAGCGTTTTTTTGGCTTGTTGTTTTAACTTATCTAAGGAAGATGGGGTTCGAAAACGTGACGTAGTCATAAGTAGAAAAGTGCCCCTCAAGAAAATGCCAAGGCGGCCAATACCGCCTTATAGCTTGTCAATTTCTCTGCTAACCGTAAATTCAGGGGAAGTTACGTAGCGTTCCATGTTCTGAATACGACCGTCAAGTCGTGATAATCTGTCTTTTAGGTCATAAAGTGCCTGTCTTGGCGGCTCGCCTTTTTGCCACACCTTAAACTTCACCGATACTTTATCTTCATCTTTCGCATCAGACGAACGGTTTGGCGTCACTTCGCGTTTATCTAGAATAAACCAGCATGCCACATACACGACGATAAATAATGGACCACCTGATAATAGCACGGCTGTGATGAATAAAATCCTAACAAGCCATAACTCCATGTTGAAGTAATCGCTAAGACCTGCGCATACTCCGGCTACCTTGCCGCGACTTGGGTCACGATATAGCTCTCGCTTTAGTCTACTCATAACTTGCGTCTCCATTGTGGTGACTCTTGATCAAGTAAAGCTTCTAACGTTTCAACACGATCTGCCATTTTTTCTGCCTTGCTGGCTAATTCGATAAGCTGACGATGCTCGTGTTCACTTAACCCTTGGCTTACCTGCTTTTTGCTGCGGTAGTGCAAAATTAACCAAAGTGGTGCCACGATGACCATAAAAATAATCAACGGAGCCATCAAAACTTCTGCGTCAAACATAATCTTCTCCTGCCTTCAACCTGGCTGTTATTATTGTAGTTGGTTAGCACCTACCCTGACAGTAGGTGCAATTATTTTCACTTTTCAGCCATTTTCTTTTTCAGCTGTTCAAGCTCATCGTCAATCTTTTCGTTCTTTTGCAGATCAGCAATCTCATCCGCTAAAGATTTCTTACCTAAATCGTAAGATTCGATTTGTGACTCTAGGCCATCGATTTTGCTCTCATAACGTTCAAAGCGATTTAGGGCATCATCTACTTTACTGCTGTCGAGTGCCTTTTTCACCTCTAAACGAGATTCTGCTGAGCGCTGACGTAGTACAATCGCTTTTTGGCGCGCTTTTGCGTCGGCCAGTTTATCTTGTAATGTACTGACTTCTTGCTGCAGCTTTTCAATGTGCGTGTCTACGTGCTCTAGCTCTTTTTCAAGGGCTGCAACATCTTCCGCAGACTTTTGCTTTTCAAGTAAAGCAGCACGCGCTAAATCTTCACGTTCTTTACTTAGTGCAAGCTCTGCTTTGGTTTGCCAATCATCTACCTGTGCTTTTAGCTGATCTAGACGGCGTGTTAACTCCTTTTTCTCAGCGAGTGTTTTTGCTGAGGTCGATCTTACTTCGACTAGTGTATCTTCCATTTCTTGGATAATTAGGCGAACCATTTTTTCTGGATCTTCGGCTTTATCCAAAATAGCATTGATATTAGAATTCACTATGTCTGCAAAACGAGAAAAAATTCCCATAGTGGTTACCTCTTTGGTTAATAGCTAAATTGCTTACTTCTATGTATCAAATAGCTTGCCAACTTTAACAAAATTAAAAACACAATAAAATCATAAGGTTATTTTATTTTCAAAAAGCCTTTAGTTATCCCTTTTTTTGAAATACACTAGTTATTAGTAAAAACCACTAAGAGTTAGGCAATATGAGCCGTTTTCGCCAACAGGATAATTTATTAGGCCAATCTGACAGCTTTTTAGCTGTACTGGACAAGGTTTCACAGCTCGCTCCTTTAGAAAAGCCCGTGCTTATTATCGGCGAGCGTGGCACAGGTAAAGAGTTAATTGCGGCACGTTTGCATTATCTCTCAGAGCGGTGGGATCAGGAATACGTCAAACTAAACTGCGCAGCCCTAAACGAAAACCTCTTAGAGAGTGAGTTATTTGGTCATGAGAGTGGTGCCTTTACTGGTGCAAGCAAGCGCCATGAAGGTCGATTTGAACGCGCTAACAGTGGCACACTGTTTTTGGATGAGTTGGCTAATACCTCTGCAATGGTGCAAGAAAAGCTCTTGCGTGTAATTGAATACGGCGAGTTCGAGCGAGTTGGCGGCAAGCAAACCGTAAAAGTAGATACTCGACTAGTATGCGCTACCAATGAAGATCTCCCCTCTCTTGCCGATGCTGGAGAGTTCAGACACGACTTATTAGACCGCCTCGCATTTGACGTCATCACCTTACCGCCATTAAGAGCAAGAAAAGAAGACATCTTATTATTGGCCGAACATTTTGCGATAAATATGGCTCGGGATTTAGGATGGGAGTTATTTAGCGGCTTTACCCGCAAAGCCATCGAGAAACTGCTTGATTACCCGTGGCCCGGTAATATCCGTGAGCTCAAAAATGTAGTTGAACGTAGTTTATATCGTCATGGCAATGACCAAATTCCGGTTCATGATATTGTGTTTGACCCTTTTGCTAGCCCATTTAGGCCGAGTCAACGGATCAAAGCGCCAAGCGCCCTACCAACAACTTCAGCCACTCATAAAGTTGAGTCTTTGCCTACGGCGCAACCGAGTAATGAACAACAGGCAGATCCAGCCCTCGAATTCGACTTCCCTTGTGATTTAAAATCGCTTTCCAACGACTATGAAATCACAATGCTGCAAAAAGCGCTTGAATTTAGTCAATTTAATCAAAAGAAAACTGCACAAAACCTTGGTTTGACGTATCATCAACTGAGAGGTTATTTGAAAAAATACAACCTACTGGACCAAAACCAAAAACAAGAGGCATAGTGGTGCGTAAATTGTTTTTTGGTGTGCTGTGTACCGCTTTATTTGGCTGTACAGATCAGGCGCCAAATAAAGTGAATGATAAGTCACAAGGCTTAGTATATTGTGCAGAGGCGAACCCTGTGTCATTTAATCCACAAGTGACCACAACAGGGTCTACGATTGATATTATTGCCAATCAGCTTTATGACACCTTGATCAGTATTGATCCTGAAAGCGGCGAATTCTTACCAGAGTTGGCAACGTCTTGGCAGGTCAGCGAAGACGGTAAATCTTTCACTTTTACCCTGAGGGATGATGTCCAATTTCACGATACCCTCTACTTCACACCAACAAGAAAAATGAATGCCGATGATGTGGTATTCTCATTTAACCGTTTATTTGATGTTTACAATCCATACCACTTTGTTGGTGATGCAAATTATCCTTATTTTCAAAGTATTGGACTCGACCAACTGATCCGCCAAGTAAAAAAAGTGGATGAACATACCGTTCGCTTTGATCTGTTCAACGCGGAAAGTAGCTTTTTATCCAATATCGGAACAGACTTCGCTGTCATTCTTTCTAAAGAATATGCCGATCAGCTTATAGAGCTTGAACATAAGCAAGATTTTGATCAAAAGCCCGTCGGCACAGGTCCGTATAAGTACCGTGAATTTTTACGTGATAACCTGATCCGATATTATCGCCATGAGCATTACTGGAAACACCCAGTATACATGGAGCAATTGGTCTACGATATCACCACCAATGGCACTAGCCGCATCGCGAAAATGCTAACAAAAGAATGTGATATTACGGCGCATCCCAGTGCTACCCAGCTCACCGTGCTGGAGCAACGAAAAGACATAGAAGTTGAAAAGGCCGCAAATCTGAATATAGGTTACTGGGCATTCAACACCGAAAAGCCACCATTTGATAATCCACTGGTCCGCAAAGCGCTGGCGCACAGCATAGATTTTGAAAAAATCATGCAAGCGGTATTTTACAACAATGGGATTTTAGCCCGCTCGATGCTTCCCCCTTCTTCATGGGCATTTGAAGCACAGCAAAAAATGCCAACATATGACCCTGAAAAAGCCAAAGAGTATTTGAAACAAGCGGGTCTTGAGGGCGGTTTTTCCATGACCTTATGGGCCATGCCGGTGTCGCGAATTTACAATCCTAACGCGCGGAAAATGGCTGAGCTTATTCAACGTGATTTACGTGATATTGGCGTCAATGCCAAAATCGTGGAGTACGAATGGAATACCTTTATTGAACGCGTTGGCCGCCATGAGCACGATAGCGTATTATTAGGCTGGGCAGCAGATACGCCTGATCCAGACAATTTCTTCAGCCCATTATTGAGCTGCACTGCAACATTTAGTGGCAAAAACCCTTCCAACTGGTGTAATCCGGAGTTTGATTTATTGCTCACTCAAGCTTTAGACACCAACGATATGGAAGAAAGAAAGTACTATTATCAGCAAGCACAAAAAATGGTCATTGAGCAACTGCCTCTCGTTCCAATTGCTCACGGGCTAAGGTTCCAAGCAACTAGCTCTGATATTAAGGGCGTCTCACTACGTCCATTTGGTGGTATTTCGCTCGCTGAGGCAAGGAGAGACTAACATGTTCGCAAAATATGCTTATCGACGACTGAGCTTGCTTTGCTTTATGTTGTTTACCTTGACGATTTTTACTTTTGCCCTCAATTACCTGTTCCCAGGTGAGTTGATCACCAACTTCAGTGGCGAAGTCAACTCAAGTTATGCCCAAACGCAGGCACTAGTTGAAAAATACCGTATTGAAGAAAATATCTTTGTCCAATATGGCGCGTTTATGGCTCGTATGTTTGAAGGCGACTGGGGATTATCTTTATCGTCGGGCCAACCCGTGCTTTCTCATGTGAAACATCTATTTCCAGCAACGCTTGAGCTATGTTTATATGCTTTGACGGTTGCAGTCATTATTGGCGTACCAAGTGGAGTAATAGCCAGCGCTTATCATAAAAAGTGGCCAGATAAGCTCATTAACTCATTAAGCTTGATGGGATTTTCCATTCCAGTTTTTTGGTTAGCCCTGCTGCTTATTATGGCATTTTGTCTGGGTCTTGGGCTTTTCCCCATGTCCGGTAGAATCGGCTTACTTTATGAAATACAGCCCGTTACTCATTTTATTCTGATTGATATTTATCTTGAAGGTTTTC
This sequence comes from Pseudoalteromonas sp. DY56-GL79, assembly GCF_041414765.1. Lineage (NCBI taxonomy): Bacteria > Pseudomonadati > Pseudomonadota > Gammaproteobacteria > Alteromonadales > Pseudoalteromonadaceae > Pseudoalteromonas > Pseudoalteromonas sp. DY56-GL79. The sequence goes on from NZ_JANHZS010000028.1 coordinate 66,262, forward strand.
CCTATGGCGGTGCCGCATTTTGGGATGCACTTCATCATTTAGCGCTGCCAACCGTTGTGCTGGCTATGTATCCAACGACAGTTTTGATCCGCTTTACTCGCGACTCTATGCTCGAAGTCCTCGACCAGAACTATATTAAAACAGCTAGAGCAAAAGGCCTTAATCGCAGCCAGCTTATCATTCACCACGCGCTGAGGAATGCGCTGTTACCAGTGATAAAGCAAATTGGTCTGCAATTTAGCACGCTCATCACACTTGCGATGATCACTGAGGTGATATTCTCTTGGCCTGGGATCGGTCGATGGTTAATTGAAAGCATCTATCAACGTGATTTCCCAGCTATCCAAGGGGGACTACTCGCGGTGTCTTTCTTTGTTATTATTGCCAACATGTTGTCTGATTTTATTCATTCGATACTCGACCCGCTCGCAAGGAATCAGGCTCATGGCAAAGTTTAATCTATTTACCGAAGAGTCTAATCGCTCACCTTTATTTAGATTATGGCGTAAATTCCGCTCAAACCACGTTGCGCTAGTGGGTTTGTGGCTGTTTGTTGCCCTGACGGTATTGGCTTTAACAGCGCCGCTGATCGCGCCCTATGGAGTTAACCAGCAGCATGCTGATGCCCTGTTGCTGCCACCTTCTTGGCATGATGATGGCGATGTGCGCTTTATACTCGGTACAGATGATTTGGGGCGAGATATCTTATCGCGCCTAATGAACGGAGCAACTTACACGTTTGGTTTATCTATCATTGCGGCCTTGGTTACCACGGCACTCGGCGTCGTACTTGGTACGCTTGCTGGCGCCAGTCGAGGCTTGAAATCTAGCTTTCTTAATCACTTATTGGATATTACACTCGCCATTCCTTCGTTACTGCTGGCCATTATCATCATTGCTATATTAGGGCCAGGTTTGATGAATACGGTGTGGGCGATTATCTTCGCGCTATTACCACAATACATCCACTCGATTAGAAACTTAGTGGTCACTGAGCTGAGTAAAGACTATATCATCGCCTTTAAGCTTGATGGTGCAACACGCTGGAAACTGCTCGTCCGTGGCATACTGCCTAACATCTACGAGCATATCGTGGTTATCTTCACCATGGCGCTGTCGACTGCTATTTTGGATATTGCGGCACTTGGTTTCTTAAAGCTCGGTGCGCAGCCTCCATCTACCGAGTGGGGTGCTATCCTACAAGAAAACTTAAGTTTAATTTATCTCGCGCCTTGGACTGTAGGCCTCCCAGGTGTATTGCTCTTTTTGGCAGTACTTTCTACCAACTTGGTTGGTGATGGACTGCGTGAAGCACTGAAACAACGTAAGGCAGATTAATGCAATTACTAGACATTAAGAACCTCACCATTGAACTACGTACCGAAGACGGTGTTATTCGCGCGGTTGATAAGGTCAACCTTAGCCTTAAGGAAGGCGAAGTACATGCGCTTGTCGGCGAGTCTGGCTCTGGTAAAAGTCTAATCGCCAAAGCCATTGTGGGGGTGCTCAATCAGCGCTGGACAGTAACCGCAGACCGCATGCATTGGCGTGGTGTCGATCTTATGCGCTTGTCTTCAGAAAAGCGCAGAAAGCTCGTCAGCCAAGATATTGCGATGATTTACCAAGAGCCAAGTCGAAGCCTTGACCCAACCGCCACTATTTTCGACCAAGTCGCGGAATCTATTCCCGATAGCGGCTTAAAAGGTGGCTTTTTTGGTCGTAGAAAAGAACGAAAAGAAAAGGTTCGAGCGCTATTGCACAAAGCAGGGATCCGAGACGATAAAAAGATCTGTAGCAGTTACCCACATGAACTTTCTGAGGGGATGTGTCAAAAGATCATGATTGCGATGGCCATAGCCAGAAGCCCTAAACTACTTATTGCCGATGAGCCTACCACCGCACTTGAGAGTACCGCCCGTGCGCAAGTATTTCGATTGCTCAAGGCATTAAACCAGCTTAAGAACATGTCGATATTAATGATTTCGCATGAGCTGGAAGAGATCTCCGACTGGTCTCATGCAATGCATGTGCTCTACTGCGGACAGATGGTTGAAGCAGGCCCTACTCAGGCTATTTTTAAACAGCCATTACATCCCTACACCCAAGCGCTGGTTAAGAGTTTGCCGGACTTTGGTCAAGGGCTCGGCCATAAAGAAGCATTTTATGCCCTGAAAGGCACTATTCCCCCATTACAGCATTTACCCATAGGATGTCGCTTGGGGCCTAGATGCCCTCAAGCGCAAAAAGAATGTGTCGTCACGCCAAGGCAAAGTCGCTCGCATGGTCATAGTTACGCTTGCCACTTTCCGTTAATTAAGGTGAAGCAAAAATGCAACCCGTCTTAAAAGTACAGTCTTTAAACAAGTCCTACACTTCTCGCCAAGGACTGTTCAGACGCCGCTCGTTGCAGGTACTCAGAGATGTGTCGTTTGCGCTTGCTCCCGGACAAACCCTCGCAATTATAGGCGAGACCGGCTCTGGTAAAAGTACGCTCGCCAAAGTACTTGCCGGTGCCGACATGGCAGACTCTGGACAAATATTACTAAACGGCCAAATTGTAGAAGACGCTGGTATTCGCAATCATGACTGCCGTACTATTCGTCTTATTTTTCAAGACCCAACTCGCTCGCTCAACCCGGGTCTCACCATTGGGGACATACTTGATGATTGTCTGCAATACAATACAGAACTCACCGAAGAGCAGCGCTATAAGAAAATCCGCATCACACTCAGTCGCGTCGGGCTACTTGGCGAACACATAGACTATTATCCTCATATGTTTAGTGGTGGGCAGTTACAGCGGGTTGCCTTAGCGAGAGCCCTTATTTTAGACCCTAAAGTGCTGGTATTGGATGAAGCGTTGTCATCATTAGACCCATCCGTACGCGCACAAACTGTGAATCTGCTGCTGGAATTACAAGCAGCAACGGGACTTGCGTACGTGCTTATCACACATCATTTGAGTTTGGTTCGTCACATGAGTGATGAGATTTTGGTATTAAATCGCGGCAAAGTCGTCGAATATGGCGAAACGGAGTGTGTGTTCAATACTCCAAAATCTAAAACTATGCAGAAGCTGCTGTCAGCTTAATTTCACGAGGGAATGAGAAATGGATTTTAGCGCCCATCTGTTATTTTTCTTCTCACTTGTTGGAGTATTTAACGGCTTTATTCTCAGCGCCCTACTGCTAGTAAAATTTCAGGAGGCAAAGGCACTGCGCTGGGTGTCGGTGCTGCTCATTTTACTTTGTATTCGAATTGGTAAATCAGTCCTTTTTTACTTTAACCCAGAGCTGGATAAAACGATCCTGCAAATAGGTCTGAGTGCCTATTTTTTGCTTGGCCCCTGCCTGCTCAACTTTGTACTTGCAAGCTACAGTAAAACCAAAAATCGTTATCTAACAATACACTTTTTGGCATTAAGCGGTTTTATTATTGGATTTGGTATATTTATGCCCTATCAGCTTCACCCTGAAATTTGGCAAACGTGGGGTTACAAAGGCACATCCTATTTTTGGCTAGGTTATTTACTGATAAGTTCTTATACTTTTTATCGTCTAGCTACGGCCAAAAGCGCCAATAACGACGCCGAGTTTCATCTATCTATGGTTGTTATCTGCGGTTGCTGGCTCATTTGGGCCGCGTATTTCTTTTCGTCATTCACTTCTTACATCACAGGAGCACTCACCTTCAGCTTTGTGCTCTATTTAAGCATCCTTTTCGCACCCAAATTACTACGAAAACCAACTGCTAATGAAACGAAATATGCCAATACGCACATAAGCGACGATGAGTACAATCAGCTCATAGCCAAACTGGAGTCGCTAATGTCAGAAAGCAAGCTATTTACTGAGCCGGATTTAACGCTACCCCGATTAGCCAAACGATTAGGCACGAGCCACAACAAATTATCGCAAATAGTAAATCGCCATTATCATTGTAACTTTAAACAATATCTCAATGGCTTGAGAGTTGAATATGCGAAACACTTGCTTTCGAGCACCAACATGCCGCTGGAACACCTTGCACTGGAGTGTGGTTTTAATTCTGCATCCACATTTTTTGCCGCATTTAAGAAGCTCACAGGGTACTCTCCAAATAACTTTAAGCACTCCGAAAACATACTCTCAGACTCCTAAAATATACTCTAGGTGACTGCTTTAATTAAATAAGTTTATGTTTCTTCTGAGTCATTACAGGAGAAACTTATGACCCTATCAAAACTAGTACCATTGTTATTTTTACTATTTTTTCAAATCAGCAACGCTGTCGCTTTTGAGGATGAGACCGCTAAAATTACCGCTACATTAAACCACTACATCAGTGGCACCGCGAACAACCAGCCTGAAGTGATAAGAAAAGCGTTTCATCCCGACGCGATGCTTATTTTAGAAAAGTCAGACCAAGCGATGTGGCAAGTCCCGTTGAAAGAGTATTTGAGTTGGTATAAAGGCTCGAAAAAAGACACTGGCAGGCGCGCCAAAATTCTAAATATCAGCGTGAATGACCACCTTGCACAGGCCAAAATCCGTATTGATATATTGAAGTCAAACGTACAGTACATCGATCACCTACTCCTAAAGAAAATAGCTGGCACATGGCAAATCATCAGTAAATCGGCGCAGCAAACCACGCTAACTTCCGAGCAAGTAACGAACTTAGGTCGCCGAGTACTCATTGTCGCATCAAGCAAGGCCTTTCACGGCGATAGCAAGCTGCCAGCTGGCACGAGCTTCGAAGAACTACTCAGTGCCTATGACGTATTTACCCAAGCTGGACTAATTGTTGATTTCGTCAGCACACAAGGTGGCGCACTAAACCTGAGCTATATAAATACTTCAAACGGTGAACATAAAAAGTACCTTTACCAACCTGACTATATGTATGCGCTCAGCAACACGATGCGCCCAGCTGAAGTCGACCCTAACCAATATGCGGCAATCTATTATGTTGGCGGCAGCAATGCCATGTATGAAGTAGCGGAAAACTCTACTCTACAGCGTATTGCTATGCATATATATGAACAAAACCAAGGTGTTGTTGCCGCCGTATGCCACGGCACAGCTGGTATCGTTAATTTGCGCTTGAAAAATGGCGAGTATCTCATCAAAGGAAAACAAATCACCGGTTACCCTACCGCATTTGAAAATCCAGATAGAGCGTACTTCAAGCATTTTCCTTTTCAAATTCAGCCTAAAGTGGAAGAGCTTGGAGGGAGTTTTGTGTATGGAGAGCGGGATGCGTCTTTTATCAAAGTAGATAGCCGCATAGTGACGGGGCAGAATTATCAGTCTTCTCAGGCCGTAGCAAGGGCCGTATTAACTCTATTTTGAATATCAGGGCGGCTATAATATTGACCGCCCTATTCAATCACCGTTTTAGTTAACCTTAGGTTTGGATAAGGAATGAACTAACTTATTGTTTTTAAAGTTCAGATTAATTAGTCGTGTTACCCTTAAAATTCATACACTCACTGGTATGACAAAACTTTAAACCTTTCGCACTTGCATAAGCCAATACGTTTTCAAGATTTTCTGGAGTGATATACCACTCATTTCCAGTTTTACCAATGACATGCGTTGCTAAGTATAGAGTCTCACCACCTTTTAAGGTATCAATCGCATTCTGGATTTTGTCCAAATCAAAGCGGTGTGAGTCCATAGATAATCCGGTTGTGATTGGTCTATCACTGCGTTCACCTCTATAAATAACAGAAGACCAAGAAGCAAACTTACGTACATGAGTAAAATATTTCTTGATTTCACGATCAGTTTCTTTCGTATAAGCTCCGAATGGGTACGCATAAGACGTTACCGTCAAGCCATCTCTTCTCATCGCGTCAAGTTGTGGTGTGATATCGTCTGCTATCCACTTCTGAACACCATTTTCTTCGGAGTAAATCTTCGCATGACGATGAATTACTCCATGATGACCGATTTCGTGACCTCGGTTTTCTATATCAGCCACTTTTGAATGATCAATAGTGGAGTAATGGCTAACATAATAGGTAAATGTTGCGTTATATTTATCAAATAGATCAAGGTGATCATGGATAGAGTTTAATGCGCCACCATCGTCAAAAGAAATATTAATCTGTTTAGGCCAAACAGAGCTTTGATTATGATGGAAGTCCTCAACTGCCCCCTGAAGCGCAGCATACTCAAAGTGGCTCTCTGGTATCGCTAAAATCAGCTCGTCATATGCCCACTCATCCAATTTACCATCTTCAAAAAATAAGCCCCGAAGTCCAACTTCCTTCAGTCTATTAGGTGTGAGTAAAGATTTACTATTTAATTCAAAAAGCTCGACAACTTTGCATAATCGATGTTTGAGAGCCGCCAACTGTAATTCATCTTGTGTCGTATTAAAATATCCCTGAATTACAGATAGATTTGCCGCGGTTACACATCCAAATTCAGCAATCTCAAAATCTTTTAAAGCAAGAGAGGTAGTGCTTTCTGCTCCTTGTGCGCTCAGAATACGCTTAATTACCTCTTCATTTGTTTCTTTTGTGGGATTATTAGAATTAGCATTATCTGAATTTGAATCGTCGGTATTGGTATTATCTTTATCTGAATTATCTGTATCCGAGGAGTTATCAGTATTAGTTCCATTATTGTCCGTTGAAGTGTTATCTCCTTGACCTCCCTCTACAGGTAACTCTATAACAGTCTTACTGTCACTGTTACATCCCGATATTGATAGCAATAAGGCTACAATCCATGCGCTATATCTATATTTCATAAAGTTCCTATTTAAAATACACCGTTCCGAAAATCGGACATGTTAAATAAGAGAACAATATTTGTCAACATAGGAACAACCAGGAATTTATTATTATAAATTAAACACCTATAAAATTAACAACAAATATACTCACTAGCAAATAAAATTCAACAAACAAGTATATAGTGAGAGGCCAAAAACAAAAAAGGCGCCGTGTTGGCGCCCTTTTTCTATCTAAAAGCGATTATTGCTGCTCTGTGACCTGTAACTGTGGTCTTTTTACTTCAGACTTAGCTTCAAGTGCTGCTAGTAGCTCAAGATAGTTTTTGTTTGCGTAAGAAGCGGTGATTGACTGCTTCTGCTGTGCATCAACCTTGCCATCAACTTCAGGCGTTGTGACTGACTTCAGCACCACAAATGCCGAATCGCCATTACCAAGCTCTACAAGTGCAGACTCTGTCTCTGCAACACCAGGCTGAGGCAATTTAAATGCTTCAGCTGCAATTGCTGGTGGCACGTCGTAGCTACGACGCTTAAGCTCAGTCACGCTCTTCACTTCGATGCTTTGTGCTTTGGCAATCTCAGCTAAAGTAGAACCACTTTGTAGTTGCTCAAATAGCGACTGTGCTTTCTCTGCAATTAATGTCGACGCTTTTTCATTGCTCAACTGCGTTTTGATCTGCGCACTTACGTCCTCAAGAGGCTTAGTCGCTGCCGCTTTATGCTCAGCAACACGAACCACCACGATATGCTCTGGTGCAACTTCTAACACTTCTGAGTTTACGCGGTCTTCTAGCAGCTCTGGCGTGAAGATAGTATTGCTTATCGCTGGTGAATTAAGTGGCTCAGGAAGCGCATTACGACTTACAAGCTCAGTTGATTTGATTTCAACGCCAGCGGCTTCAGCAGCGTCTTGTAGCGAGTCAGCCATTTCAAAAGCAAGTTCAGCTACACGGGTTTGCTTTTGATAGAACGCATCGATCTTGGCTGCTTTTTCAAGCTCTGCACGAAGGTCGTCTTTTACGTCTTCAAAAGATTGTGCCTGTTGGCGCTGAATGTCTGTTAGCTTGATAATGTGAAAACCAAACTCAGATTCAACCACTTCAGATACATCACCTACCTCGGCAAGCGCAAATGCTGCATCTTCAAACGCCGGATCCATCATGTCTCTTTCAATCCAATCTAGATCACCACCAAGCTCAGCGCTCACCACGTCGTCAGATTTTTCTTCTGCAACAACGGCAAAATCAGCACCGTTATTCAATTCAGCCAGAATTTCATCTGCTTTTTGTTTAGCGGCTTCAGCATCTTCGCTTGCATCAACAAGAATGTGTGACACGCGGCGTCTTTCAGGTTCAAGATATTGGTTTTTTTGCTCTTCGTAATACGTTTTTAACGCTTCTTCAGTCACTGGTTCTGCAGGCGCTAAATCTTCAGCTTTTAGCTCGATATAGTTAACCGCGACTAATTCTGGAGCTTGGAACTGAGTTTGATTCAAGTCGTAGTAGTTCTGAACTTCTTCATCTGATACTGACACTTCATCTTTCACCAACTCTTTGCTTAATACTGCATAGTCGATAGCACGAGTTTGTTGCTGTAGCGCAATAGATTGCTGAAGTTCGTTTTTCAATACAAAATCAGTGCCTGCAACCGCAGAGATTAACTGCGCACGAGTCATCTCGTCACGAAGATATTCGCGGAAGCTATCTGGCTGGAAGTTCATTTGACGGATAACTTGTAGGTAACGGTCGTTACTGAATTCTCCACCAATTTGAAAATATGGCATTTCAACAATCGCTTTTTTAACCTGCTCATCGCTTACACGAAGACCAAGCTCTTTAGCTAGTTGGGTTTGTAATTCTTGTTGTACTAATTGGTCAACAACACCTTGGCGAATTTGCGCCATATAATTAGGATCGGCTGCAATCTGTGCAAAGTATTCGCCAAACTGTTGCTCTAGTCGTGCACGTTCATTTGAGTAAGCACGAGAAAACTTAGTTTGTGAAATCTTTACTCCGTTCACTTCTGCGACAGGCTGCTCTGTGGTTTGACCTAGGTAACCACCGATCCCTGCTAACGCAAAAGATAAGATGACTAAACCTAATACGATTTTAGCCGCCGGGCCTTGCGAGCCTTCTCTGATCTTTTCAAGCATTTATTGTTTCTCTTATCTAAGTCAAAGCACCTAAGCACTTTGTGTTTGCTAGATTTGGGTTAAGCATTACACCAATCAGATTAGTGATGGTATAAAAAAAGCGTATCTTAGCAGATACGCCTTTTATCTTGAAGCAGTTCGCGATGACTCTGCACCGCCTAATTCAAATTGAATTAGTTTACTGCGTCTTTAAGCGCTTTACCCGCTTTGAAAGATGGGATGTTAGCTGCTGCGATTTGAATAGTCTCACCAGTTTGTGGGTTACGACCAGAACGTGCAGCACGCTCGCGCACTGAGAAAGTACCAAAACCTACAAGTGCAACAGAGTCACCGTCTTTTAGTGCACCCGTTACAGACTCAATGAATGAATCTAGCGCACGACCAGCAGCCGCTTTAGAAATGTCAGCATCAGCTGCGATTTGATCGATTAATTGAGATTTATTCACAATATCATCCTCTTCCATAGTTATTGTCAAAAGTTACTTCTTACTGGTAACTTTTGCTATTCATTTAGAGACATCACAGCGACTCTCTAATTCTCGAAATCTTTCTCAAGCCTAGTGATTACGGGGCTTCCGAACCAGTAGGCTTGAATACAGTGCCTAACTTAACACACCTTTTAGATTTGAAAAGCCTTTTCACTCAATTTTTTGGCTTTTTTCTTAGTTTTTTTGCGATTCCACACTAAAACTGTCTATTGGGTGCGCTAACGCCAGTGATAATACCTCATCAATCCATGACACTGCATGAATATCAAGCCCTTCAAGAACATTCTCTGGAATTTCTTTTAAGTCACGCTCGTTCTTTTTCGGTATTAGAACTCGCTTAATTCCACCACGGTGTGCTGCCAATAATTTCTCTTTCAGACCACCGATAGGCAGAACTTCACCACGCAAGGTAATTTCACCTGTCATCGCAACATCTGCACGTACTGGATTGCCAGTAAGGCTTGATACTAAGCCCGTTACCATCGCAATACCGGCACTCGGGCCGTCTTTTGGTGTTGCACCTTCAGGAACGTGAACATGAATATCACGTTTTTCGTAGAAATCGTCATTAATCCGTAGTTTGTCAGCACGGTTGCGAACCACCGTCATTGCCGCCTGAATTGACTCTTGCATCACATCGCCCAGCGAGCCGGTGTAAGCAAGTTTGCCTTTACCTGGTACTGCCGCACATTCGATAGTGAGTAAGTCACCCCCGACTTCTGTCCATGCAAGACCGGTAACTTGACCAACTCTATCGCCATCTTCCGCCTTGCCGTAATCGTGACGTTGTACACCTAAGAAGTCTTCAAGGTTTTCTTGGTTAATCACAACTTGCTTAACATTTTTATCTAGCAAGATGTTCTTAACTGCTTTTCGGCACAACTTAGATACTTCGCGCTCTAGATTACGTACACCCGCTTCACGCGTGTAGTAGCGGATAATGCCAATGATCGCGCTGTCTTCAATATTGATTTCAGACTCTTTTAATCCATTGCGTTTCACTTGCTTTGGAATTAAGTGCTGCTTGGCAATATTCAGCTTTTCGTCCTCGGTGTAACCAGAAAGACGAATGACTTCCATACGGTCTAATAATGGACCTGGAATGTTAAAGCTATTAGAAGTCGCAACAAACATAACATCAGACAGATCGTAGTCCACTTCTAAATAGTGGTCTGCAAAGTTGCTATTTTGCTCTGGATCTAACACTTCTAGTAGAGCCGATGCAGGGTCGCCGCGCATATCCGATGACATCTTATCGATTTCATCCAGCAAGAAAAGTGGGTTCTTCACGCCAACTTTCGACATGCTTTGGATAAGCTTACCCGGCATTGAGCCAATATAAGTTCGTCTGTGTCCGCGAATTTCAGCTTCATCGCGCACGCCACCGAGCGCCATACGTACGTACTTACGACCCGTAGAACGCGCGATAGATTGACCTAAACTGGTTTTACCAACGCCTGGAGGGCCGACTAAGCATAAGATAGGACCTTTAAGCTTATTGGTGCGCTGCTGTACCGCTAGATACTCGATGATACGGTCTTTCACTTTCTCAAGACCATAATGATCGGCATCAAGTATCTTTTGCGCACCAGCTAGGTCTTTTTTCACCTTTGAGCGCTTTTTCCAAGGTACATTGATCATCGTCTCAATGTACGAGCGCACAACCGTCGCTTCCGCAGACATAGGTGACATCATTTTAAGTTTGTTAAGCTCTGAAAGCGCTTTTTCTTCCGCTTCTTGCGGCATATTCGCTTCGCTAATACGCTTTTTCAGGGCTTCAAATTCGTCAGGTACATCATCCAGCTCACCAAGCTCTTTCTGAATAGCTTTCATTTGCTCATTCAGATAGTACTCACGTTGGGATTTCTCCATTTGCTTTTTAACGCGTGAGCGGATCTTTTTCTCTACTTGAAGTAGGTCAATCTCGCCTTCCATCAACGCCATCAAATACTCAAGGCGTTCGGTCACATCGTTAATTTCTAGCACCTTTTGTTTTTCAGGTACTTTAATTGGCATATGAGCAGCCATCGTGTCCGCTAAGCGTGCAGCTTCATCAATACCCGATACTGACGTTAGTACCTCTGGTGGGATCTTTTTATTTAGCTTCACATAGCCTTCGAATTGGCTAATTGCGCTGCGAACTAATATGTCTTGCTCTTGCTCATCTACATCCTGAGATGGTATATACTGAGCTTGCGCCAAGAAATATTCGTCTGTAATTAGAAACTCATCTATTTTTGCGCGTTGAGTACCTTCAACCAGCACTTTCACTGTGCCATCAGGTAGTTTGAGTAACTGTAGTACCGTTGCAATGGTACCAGTCTGATAGACATCATCAGTGCTTGGGTCATCAACTGAGGCGTCTTTTTGCGCAACTAAAAAGATTTGCTTGTCATTGTCCATCGCAGCTTCTAGGCATTTTATTGATTTTTCTCGGCCTACAAACAGCGGGATCACCATATGCGGATACACCACTACATCGCGTAGCGCTAGCACAGGAATTTCTACTCGATCCGTTCTTTCAAGCGTCATTATGTTCTCTTCGCACTTCAATTAATTTTGGGAATACTGAGCTATATGGGGATAACGCAGATAAAGTTCAATAGTTTATAGTAATCCGCATCAAGTAGAGATCAATTTAACGTATAAAAAGCTTAGTGTTGACACTCAATTTACCATGGTGAAATGTATAAAAAATTCACCCTAAAAACGTGTCTCACTATTGCCTTTGATCGTTATAGCAATTTGACTATATTGGTTTCTATCTGATGTGGACTAAGAAATAAAAAGGAGCACTAGGCTCCTTTTTTCAATTTCATACTGAGCTATTCAGACGCCGCTTTTTCTTTACCGTTATTTTCGTAAATCATAATAGGGTCTGATTCGCCTTTGATCACTGTTTCATCAATGACGACTTTACTCACTTCTTCTAGTGAAGGAAGCTCATACATAGTATCAAGCAATACGCCTTCAACAATCGAACGCAGACCACGGGCACCCGTTTTACGCTCCATCGCTTTATGAGCGATCGCTCGTAGCGCATCTTCACGGAATTCAAGGTCAACACCTTCCATCTTAAATAGCGCCGCATACTGCTTAGTAAGTGCATTCTTAGGCTCATTTAAAATTTCAATTAGTGCTTCTTCGTCTAGTTCAGTCAAAGTCGCGACTACAGGCAAACGACCAATAAATTCAGGAATTAAGCCGTACTTAACTAAATCTTCAGGCTCTACGTCTTTAAACGTTTCGCTTAATGAGCGCTCAGAGTCTTTAGATTTAACTTCAGCACCAAAGCCAATTCCAGTATTTTTTGTACTGCGCTGTTCGATGACTTTATCTAAGCCTGCAAACGCACCACCACAAATAAACAAGATCTTAGAAGTATCTACTTGTAAAAACTCTTGTTGCGGGTGCTTTCTACCACCTTGTGGTGGAACAGATGCAACCGTACCTTCAATCAGTTTTAGTAGTGCTTGTTGTACACCTTCACCTGACACATCACGGGTAATCGATGGATTGTCAGATTTTCTTGAAATTTTGTCGATTTCATCGATGTAAACAATACCACGCTGTGCTTTCTCAACGTCGTAATCACATTTTTGCAGAAGCTTTTGAATGATGTTTTCAACATCTTCACCCACATAACCGGCTTCGGTTAATGTCGTTGCATCTGCCATCGTGAATGGAACGTCAAGTAAACGTGCAAGCGTTTCTGCTAAAAGGGTTTTACCACTACCCGTTGGACCAATCAATAGAATATTACTTTTGCCAAGTTCTACATCACCTTTGCCGCCTTGGTTACGCAGGCGCTTGTAGTGATTATAAACCGCAACAGACAAGACTTTTTTAGCGTGGTCTTGACCTATCACATAATCATCTAAGTGATTTCTGATCTCTTTTGGCACAGGTAATTTATCAGACGCGTCATGCTTAGGCGCAATATCTTTGATTTCTTCCCTAATGATGTCGTTACAAAGTTCAACGCACTCGTCACATATATAGACAGATGGACCGGCAATTAACTTACGAACTTCATGCTGGCTCTTACCGCAAAATGAGCAGTAGAGTAGCTTGCTATTCTTATCGCCGTCTGTTGGAGTGTCTGACATTCAGCTACCTCATTCAATTGCTGTTATCTCTAGATAACATCGTATTTCTTTTAACTATACCAAAGAAATTTGGCTTTGGCACAGTAGAAGCCGATGAATTCAATTCATCGGCTAATTCATAATCACTTAAGCTCTCGACGAGAGTGAACCGCATCAATCAGGCCATATTCTAACGCTTGATCTGCAGTCATAAAGTTGTCTCGATCTGTGTCATGCGCAACCACATCATAAGGTTGACCAGTGTGTTCCGCCATTAAGCGATTCAATTTTTCTTTGATCGCCAAGATTTCACGGGCATGAATTTCAAAATCAGAAGCCTGACCTTGGAAACCACCTAAAGGTTGGTGGATCATCACACGAGAATTAGGTAAGCAATAACGTTTACCTTTAGCACCGCCAGATAGCAAAAATGCCCCCATACTCGCAGCTTGACCAACACAAACCGTACTAACGTCAGGCTTGATAAAATTCATCGTGTCGTAGATTGACATCCCAGCAGTCACAGAACCACCTGGCGAGTTGATATACAAGAATATATCTTTGTCAGGGCTTTCTGATTCCAAGAACAGCATCTGCGCCACAATTAGATTGGCCATATGGTCTTCGACTTGACCAGTTAAGAAAATAATACGGTCTTTTAGCAGTCGTGAGTAAATATCATAAGAACGCTCGCCTTTAGCCGTTTGCTCCACGACCATAGGTACTAACGCATTGATTGGATCGATCATACCATCATTCATGTTTTTTATTCCTTATTAGCACAGAATCTATTGCGTATTCGCAACAATTTTATTGGACTTAGCGCGGTCCATAAAAACATTCTGTGATCGGTGTTTAGGCTAATACTTTTTTGAGCGAATTGAAACGAGTAGATATAACTGTAGCAGTAATACTCAACGAAACCTGACTCGTAAAATAAGTATAGCTAATAAAATAAGCCATGCCTCAAGATATAAGTACTTAATGCTTCAATATCAAGGCTTAAAAACAAAAATGGCCCGAATTCTCTATTAGAGTAACTCGAGCCATTTAAACTTCAGCTTAGCTGTAAGTCAATGATTTCTTCAAAGACTTATTGAGCAGCCTGTGGATTCATGATGTCGTCGAATGACTTTTCAACATCAGAAACAGATGCAGCAGCAAGTACTGCTTCAACTGCTAGCTCTTCCATCGCAACGTTGCGCATTTGCTGCATTAGCTGATCGTTTGCTTTGTAGTATGCCACTACTTCACTTGGATCTTCGTATGCAGAAGCAACTGTGTCGATTAGTTCAGCAACTTTATCTTCATCAACTTTGATGTCGTTCGCTTTGATCACTTCACCTAGTAGTAGGCCAGTTTTCACGCGAGTTACTGCTTGCTCGTGGAATAGCTCAGCTGGAAGCTCAGGCATGTTTTGTGCGTTGCCGCCAAAACGTTGTGCAGCTTGTTGACGAAGTGCATCGATTTCTTGGTCGATTAGTGCTTTTGGCACTTCAACTTCGTTAGTTTCTAGAAGACCTTTGATCGCTTGATCTTTCACGTTTGCTTTAACCGCTTGGTTTAGCTCACGCTCCATGTTCTTCTTAACTTCTTCTTTAAGTGCGTCAACGCCGCCTTCAGCAACACCAAACTTAGTTGCGAACTCGTCAGTTAGTTCAGGAAGCTCTTGAACTTCAACTTTCTTCAAAGTGATTGTGAATTGAGCCGCTTTACCTTTTAGGTTTTCAGCGTGGTATTCTTCAGGGAAAGTTACGTCAGAAACAACTTCCTCACCTGCTTTTTTACCAACGATACCGTCTTCAAAACCTGGGATCATACGACCTTGACCAAGCTCTAGAGGGAAGTCTTCAGCTTTACCACCTTCGAACTCTTCACCGTCGATTGTACCAACGAAATCAACCGTTACACGGTCTTTTTCGCCAGCTGCAGCATCGCTCTCAGTCCAAGAAGCGTGTTGCTTACGAAGCGTTTCAAGCATGTTCGCTAGGTCTTCATCAGTGACAGAAACTGCTGGCTTCTCAACCGCGATTTTGTCTAGATCTTTAAGTTCAACTTCTGGGTATACTTCAAAAGTTGCATCGAATTCTAGATCTTTACCAGCTTCTAGTGACTTAGGAGCAAAAGATGGTGCGCCTGCAGGGTTGATTTTCTCAGCAATGATTGCTTCGATATAGTTACGCTGCATCAGATCGCCAGCAACTTCTTGACGTACAGCTGCGCCGTAACGCTTAGTGATGATTGACACTGGAACCTTACCAGGGCGGAAGCCATCGATACGCTGTGTTCTTGACAGTTGTTGTAGGCGTTTTTTAACTTCAGTCTCAACGTTCTCTGCAGGAACGGTGATGGTCAGACGGCGCTCAAGGCCTTGAGTCGTCTCAACAGAAACTTGCATGATTTACCTCAATCTTCATTTTTGGGCGACAAAGCGCCTTCCTTACTAACAAGACAACCATCATGCTTTTTGTGGGCCTTCGGCTAAATTGCCAAACTCTCCGTTGCATGTGACGCTTGTTGCCTGCCCTACGGGCACTACGTTAATTAATAGACGCGGCATTATAACCTATTCAACGACGGAGTCGAGCAATCAGGTTAAATAATTAGGCATATTGGTGCTAATTGATTAAAAGTTAGTAAATTTGAAATAAATGACTGAGATACTAGAGAGAAAGTGGTCGGCGATGCAGGATTTGAACCTGCGACCCCTTGGACCCAAACCAAGTGCGCTACCAAGCTGCGCTAATC
>NZ_JANHZS010000029.1:0-71538 GCF_041414765.1 Pseudoalteromonas sp. DY56-GL79
AGGCGGCAAGTCGAGCGTCGCGACCAAAACACACTCAGAAGAACAAAAATCAAACAGCAAAGGTCAACAGGCCCTAGCACATACGGTTGCTAATTTTATTGTTTTTAGGAACATCACGTGACATGATTGGATAATCTTGGTGGCTTTTTAGCCGCTAACAATGTTTAGGGATAAGGCATAAACCATGGTTACACCAATCATCATTATTCTGTTACTTTGCAGCCCGTTATTACTCGGTATTATCTATTCAAAGGTAAGAGGCGTACAGGTAGAGACAACAACGCTTGCTTGTTGGGGTCTCGGTATCGCATTTATGTTCTTTTTTATTGGCCATATCGTAAAAGCACAGGGAATGGTAGAAATGTTACCTAGTTGGGTGCCGTATAGGCTTCCTTTAGTGTACTTCACTGGTGTCATCGAACTCGTAGTAGCGATTCTGTTATTTATACCTAAATATCAATTGCCTACAGCGAAAGCGGCTATTGCCATTTTTATCCTGTTTTTTCCTGCAAATGTGTATGCCGCGCTCAACAGCGTTGGCCTGGGAGGACATCAGTGGGGGCCAGTTTACTTGCTAATTAGAGCACCACTGCAAATCATATTGATTGCTTGGGCATATTTTATGTGTGTAAAACCGCTATCAATGCCAGTGGCTGAAATTAAATAAAGCTCGGCTTAAATAGAACATATAAACAAAAAGAGGAGTGAAATTTCCTCATTTCTCTCTGTGTTTTGCGACTATTGGTCTTTTACTTTTTCATTCCCTAGGCAAGGTTTTCCAGCTAAATGATCAGCCAAAATTTGTGCTATTTTGTCTGTTAGCCAGCTCGGACCTTCGTCAGTCATGTCGTTGTGTTTTGCATTCGCTATCGTGACAACACAACCCTGATATTTTTGCTTTTCTGCACGACTTGGCAATACTCCTTTGTCCGCTGGAAAGTCACTTGCTCGTATCGACAATACCTTTACATCAAGGCTTCTCGGTAATGGCACTCTGCGATGATCTAGCGTGATGATTTGGTTTACAAATATAGCGCCGTGATTGATTAACCATGCTGAAATGTCACCGCCATTAGAATGGCCAATTAAAAGGGCATGCTCAAAATCAAAGGTGGTGAACTTTGGCTTAAAGTAATCGTGAATAAACACTAGCGTATCAGCGCCCCGTTGCCAGTTTTCTGCGCGTGTTTCATATAAGTTCCCTTCGACGGAAAGAGGAGGATCAGTTGCAAGCTCATGGCCTACAGTAATAACCAAATATCCTGCTTGGTTTAGCGTCTTGACTAAGAATTGATATTCGGTATGTGAGACTCCATAGCCAGCGCTTAGCAGTGCAACGGGACAACGCGCTGTAGTTGAGCAGTTACCGGTATTGGATGGTTGATGAATTTCTACAGGAATTGTTCTATCACGAGCGGGATCAATCACGGTTTCAGCGGCTAAGGTGAATGGCAGACATAGCAATAATAAAAATGAACGTAACATATTTATCCTAAAAAATAGTGGCGCCCAGCAAAAGCCAAAAGCGCCACAACTGGTTGGAGTCTTTTACAGATTATTCAAAAATTGGTTAACTGAAGCCAGCTCTCTTTGCTTTTGCATAATGCAGGTATTTGTTGCCAATTCCAGTTGTTTAAGTGATTTACTTAAGCCTTCTATCTCGGTTTGCATTGGCCCAAAAAACTGCTGCGCTTGTTTTAGCGCATCTGCGTCACAGTACGAAAATAGGTAAAAAGGTAGCTGTGGCTTGGCAAAAGGAGGGAAGCGTTCCTTTAAGCGCTCAAAGTGCTGATAAAACCACTTTTGATAAAGCGCTTTTCGCTCATCGCCTTTACCATTCCCGCTTAATATGTAATTAAAGTCTGAGGCTGTTACATGCTCGCTTAGGGCATAATCTAGTACTTGTTGTTGCAATTCTTGAGGACCAAAATAACCCATGGCAAGCAATAGATTAGTACGTTGAGTTGGGTTATTAGTAGTTTCAAATACCTTTTTGTACGACTTCAACAGCTCAGCATCACCGTAGTAAGCGGCAATTTGAAGGAAACTTCTCGCCAAGTAGGGGTCAACTTTATCAGGTGACGTTAAATATAAACTCGCTTGTTTTTTGGCATGCGTAATAATGGTTTGATGCTTTGTCTCGAAAGCCAGTGCTCTAACCAATGCTGCACGTATTTCAGATGTGGCAGCTGGTTCATTTGCATTTGCCTCAAGTCCATATCGAGAAAACGTAGGCTCAACATAAGTCGTAAAAAGCTTTTTCCAAAGTAGCTTATTTGAATCGTCTTCATACTGTTTATGTTGTGATAGTAATTGAGTAAGAGCGGCCTTTGCTACCTTGGGATGAGTATCGTTAATAAACTCACTGAGCGTTAACATCAACGCGTTGGCGTTTATTTTTCCAGACTCCATCAGCGCGTCAACATTGCTTAGTAAGTCTAATCTCTCCCGCTCGTTTAGCTTGTTTGGGGCATGTGATATTAGGCTTGCGAGTTGAGACTCAGAAAGATCCCAGCGGTAATAACCTGTCGCATTGTCGTTTGGTAAGATCCACTCTGGCTCAAAGTCTAATTTAATCTGTTGTTTCTTGGAGTCTAGAAGTATTGTCTTAGTGGCCGTTTTGTCACCTTTACCATAGCGCAGTGTGATGGGGATATGCCAAGTTTGTGCTGCCGCTTCTTGTCCTTTTATTACAAAGCGTTGTTGGGATACGGTGGCATTCTGACCATCTAACTTAATCGTCAAAAGTGGAAATGAAGCTTGTGATACAAATGAGTCTAGCACTGTCGCAACATCTTTATTAGACACTTTACCCAGCTCATTCCACAGATCTTTGGCTTCTGCATTCTTATAAGCAAATTTACGGATATAATTGCGCATGCCTTGCTTGAATACCGCTTCCCCAAGCCACTGCTCAACCATGTAAAGTACCGCGCTACCTTTGCTGTACGCAAGTCCCAAACCGTCTGTTACGTCAGACTCTGTAATAACCGGTTTGCGGATCGGTGAGGTGGTTGCCTGAGCGTCATAGGGCATGGCCCTGTGTTGAGATAAGGATAAATTTGTCTCTAGCTCAGGAAACAACTGTAATGTGATCTTTGCGGCCATCCAAGTGGCAAATGCTTCGTTTAACCACAGATCATTCCACCATTTCATCGTAACTAGATTACCATACCATTGGTGTGCAAGTTCATGAGCAATAACGTTTACATGCGAAGTTTGGGCTTGTCTTGTCGACGTTGCTGGATCGATAAGTAATATGTCTTCTCGGTAAGTCACAAGGCCTGCATTCTCCATTGCACCAAACGGAAATTCAGGGACTGCGACTTGGTCTAGTTTTTTATAGACATAGGGTAAGTCAAAATAGTCTTCAAGTGCTTTGAGTATCTTTGGCGTGTTTTTGATGGAATAAGCGGCAAGATTTGATTTCTTTTGTGGGGTAATAATGTTCCCTGGAACCGACATCCCCTTAACATCAAGTACTTCGAATGGACCAACGGACAAGGCAACTAAATAAGAAGGAAGGGGCGGCGTCTTGTCGAAATAGTGGGTGGTCATGCCATTTGACTTTTTGATCTCTAAAACAGGCGTGTTAGCGAATACTTTTTGATCGTCAGGGGCGGTAATAGTGAGTTGGAATGGAATTTTATACTCAGGTTCATCGAACGTTGGTATTGCTCTTCTTGCATCACTCATCTGAAACTGAGTAAATAAGTAAGGCACGCCATTGTCTATGGTTTTATAGAGACCGACACTGTTGCGATTGTAAGGGGCGGTATAGTCAATAGTAAGCGTGTAGCGACCCGGTTGCAGTGTTTTTTCGCAACTTAGTCTCACTTTACCGGTTTCGAGCATTTTATCTCTGAGCTCACACGACGCTTTTCCGACTAACTCAGCAGTGTTGATTGCATAGTCTAATCCGTTGAGCTCAATAAACTGAGTGGCTTTGAGCACCTCAAGTTTTATAGTCGTGTGTCCTGAAAAACGCTCCTTAGATGGATCTAAGTTAAATGTGACTGCTTGTTCTATCGGTTTAGCTACGGTGGCTAAACGATGAAGTTCAGCATTAGATTGGGCATCAACAGAAGCGCTAGTAGCTAGTAAAATAGCACTGCATATCAGAGATTTAGATAGCATAAAAATCCTTTGTCCATATTTGTTATTGTTGGTTTATATTGCTAATCAATGTGCTGTATGTTGTCACTAGGTGTGAACAAAACATAATGAGCGCAATGTTCCATTTACTTTAACAAAACTTGTTGCAAAAAGAGTGTGGATAAAGGTTTACTATCCGATCAATATTTAAAATGTTAATTAATATCAATGATTTGTAGCGGTGGGCTAGTCGACTTTTTGTGTAACAAAAATTGTAACAGGCTCCACCGTACTTAATTAACCTGAGGTTTGGATAAGGAATGTTCCAACTCATTGTTGCTAAAGCACAACTTAGTTTTTTCCTTGTCTAGCCAGAGAGTTTTAGGGAAAACAAGGCGAATTTACGCACCAATAGCTGGCTATTGGAAGTGAATTCAACGCAGTTAGCGCTAAAACTGGCTGCTAGAAAGGCATTAATTATCCGCAGCTCAGGTTAATTATGTTCCCACATATTGAAACTACTTATGTTTCACTGTGTGTTCTAACTTCAGATAGGCTCCGATTATATTTAACCAGTGTAATAACCGTGACTTTGGCTTTGGTTTGCAATAATTCATTGTTGCTCCTGTCGTCGTAGTGAGTAACCTGAGTTCAGGTTAAGTAATTTATGACTGTATCTTGGGTCAAAATATGGCAGGATACCAACGATAGTTAATTACAATTAATATAAGTTGAGCTTATGGATAAGAGGTTGAGGCACTTAAGTGCACTACGCTGTTTTGAGAGTGCAGCTCGGCTCCAAAGTTACACTCAAGCTGCACTCGAATTGAACATTACGCAAGCGGCAGTAAGTCAACAAATGCGGCAACTGGAAAATGCACTTGCAGTTAAGCTTTTTGTAAGAAAAGGCCGCAATATGCACTTAACTGAAGCCGGCGAAGTGTTGTTAATGTCTACTCAAAGTGCGTTTAAGCGCATTATTGGGGGATTAAATCAAATTCAAACGCAAGAATTGGCTGGTAGCTTGACCATAACGTCAACCCAGTCTTTTTGCTCTTTATGGCTAATGCCTAACTTATCTTCGTTTTACGAGTCTCATGACGACATCCAAATTCGTGTGCTTGGCTCTAATCGCTTTGAAGATATTCGTTTAAATCATATTGATATCGCGATCCGGTTTTCTACTAAGAAAGAGTTAGCGTGTCCCGCCGGACTTGAGCAGTTATATCTTGGGGAAGATAGTAACTACCCTGTTTGTTCACCAAGCTACAAAGAAGCGCTGCAAATTAAGTCTCCGAGTGATTTAGCAAGATGCAACCTTATTCACCACGACGATGACAAAGTAAGCTGGGAGCAGTGGTTTGAGTCTCAGAGGATATGCGGTTCAAGTATTTGTGCCAAAGGCCCACACACTCGAGTCTCTTCTAATGACATGGCACTGAGTGCGGCGCTTAAAGGCCAAGGTGTTGCAATCGTCTCCAAAGAGCTATTTTTAGACTTTCAACAAGCTGGACTTATTGTGCAGCTTTTTGATATCCCTCACCCTGTGGTATGGCAACGCTATGTGTTATTCGATCCCTATTCACCAAAAAGAGCTCGGATCCAAGTATTTATTGATTGGCTAATTAACCACTTGCCATAAGGTCTAGTTATGGCTCATTAATTGAGCTTCTTTCGTATTATTTCATGAATGCGGAAGTAAATGTGAACTTGAAATAAATATTAAACTAAAATTTAACATTGCCGAATTAGACTCCGTTCCCGCAAGGAAAACTAGCAAGGATGCCAACATTCAAATACCGAGGAAACGATGAAAACTTATACTCTCACGTCAGCCGTGTTGATGCTCATGAGCAGCGTCGCCAATGCAGAACCTGAAGTTCACTACGAGTCTTGTAAATCCACTTTTAACTATCTAGCCGCACAGTATCAAGGGACGACGGATAAAAATAATTCAGGTTCGCAGTGGTGCTATTTAAAACAAAGCACTGAAGGCGCAACATGGGGTCACGTCAGAACAGAAACCATTCCAGAATTCAAAACGGTAACTGGAAAAGCGTGTAAAACGCCATCGGAGTATCAGGGTGAAAAATTTTATGGCTGTACAACCCGAAATCACACCGCACCTTGGTGCTATGTTGAAGAAGGCGGCTGGGAAGAATGCCAGCCAGAAGCGCCGCCAGCGCTTTTAGCTCACACTCAACCCCTACAAAGTAAGCGATTAGATAGAGTTGCACTTGGCTCATGTTTCAAAACCAAAGGAGATATGCCCGAAGCGCTCGCTAAACTAATTGGTCAACAACCGGACCTATTTCTTTGGTTAGGGGACAATATCTACGCAGATACCACCGATATGGCAGTGATGCGCCAGAAGTACGATGATAAAAAGAACAATAGTGAATATCGCAAGTTTTTAGAGGCTAAGATCCCAGTGATGGCGACTTGGGATGACCACGATTTTGGTTGGAACAATGAAGGCAAACATTATCCACAGAGAGTAAACGCACAGAAAGAATACTTACGCCACTTTGATGTTGATAAGGCTGACCCAAGACTAAACGGTCAAGCTGGTATTTACGAAGCCAAAATGCTGGGTGGCTCGGGCGAAACCACACATGTGATCACATTGGATGCCCGTTACTTCCGCTCTCCAACCTTTTCAAGTTACGGTGCGTGTGAAGGTGAAAGTAGCACCATATTGGGAGAGGCGCAGTGGCAATGGCTTGAGCAAGAGTTACAAAAACCATCAGAAATCAAGCTCATTGCAAGCGGCATTCAAGTACTGCCTCCGCTGCATCAAGGCAGAAGTAAAACTAACTACTGTGCTTATGGAGACGGCAAAACATTTAATGCTGCCATCGCGTCATTAGAAGAAACAAATATGTCTGGTACTAGTTATGAGTCTTGGGCTGAAATGCCAGCGCAAAGAGAGCGTTTGCTTAGGTTGGTACAGAAATCAGTGAATGAAGGAAAGACTAAAGCCGTTGTGTTTTTGTCTGGCGATCAACATTGGGGAGAGCTTTTGCAAAAGACTATTCCCGCAAGTAGCACATATGGTCAAGCAGTTAACGTCTACGAAGTGACGGCATCAGGGTTTGGTCAAAACTGGCCTTATCATATCGAAAACCCATTAAGGTTACCGATTTACGCAGATGACAAAGGGGATGGCAATTTTGCCAAAGCATGTCAGTTACCGTTCAAATATGCAGGTGTAACCTACCAAGGTTGTATCACGCGAGACAACGATAAGCCTTGGTGTTATACCCAAGTGGATGATAACCAAAAAGGCATCGAAGGTGAGTGGGGCAACTGTGCGCCAGCAGGTGCCAGTATTCCAACCGGACGAGTTGGTGCAATAAGCAAAGACATCGCAAAGTTAACAACATCTAACCGCCATTTGATTAATAAATCGGGAAGTAACTACGGCTTGATAGATATAGATTGGCAAAATCGTGAACTGAAAATGTCTATTGAAACGGCAAACGAGGAAGCGGTTTCAACTATTATCAAGTTTTGATGTTTCGTTATTAGCTGAGCTTAGTGCTCAGCTAATAAGATAGTAACTCTTTGTAAACTATCGAAATAAAATGTATATTGCGTGCAATCTAGGAAGAAAGCAGGTAAACTGCACTTCGGATAGTACCTCAGGCAAATTAAAAGGACATTAATTTGAAATTTGTTATTTCACTTTTACCCGCACTTTTTTTGACTAAATTAGTTTTTTATCTTACTGATTTTGAATATTTTTTATTCGAAGATCCCTTTGACTTCGGTAAATTGCTTATCGATATCAGCGTTTTTGGATTCTTTTATTTTATCGCTATTTTAGCTTACGAGTACTTCTTTGGTGAAAAGTTAGAGCTCAAGCGCCAAGTCTCAAGCAAAAGAACGAAAGGTTCAACGTAAGTCTATTGAGAGCTCGAAGGTTTTTTATAAGGCTCTAGTAAGCGAAACACCAAAAACCCAACCGCGCTTAATACAATTGCGATTTCATATCGTTGGTATGCGCTTGAGATCCCTATTGCCCCGGTTAACCAAATACCTGCAGCGGTTGCTGTGCCATGTGTGGAATTATCATTTTTCACAATAGAGCCGCCACCAATAAAGCCAATTCCAGTAATAACACCGTACATTACTCTTGCTTGCGCCTCATGTGATTCAAAAAGTCCATACTTGTTAAAATAAAAGCACAACAGGAAATAGCGACTAATGGGAACGTTCTAAGCCCCGCGCTATCGGAACTACTTTCTCTATTAATAGCCAAAGGTAGAGTGGGTAACCTGGTCTCGGAATAACAACTTGTTCTCTAGCAGTTGTTTTTCCTTACTACTGCGTTAAATTTGTTTGCAATAGGCTGGCTATTGACGCACAAATTTGCCTTGGATTAAGAAAAAAACACCAAGCTAGAGTGGGAAGATGTTTTTTGAACTTATCGCTTTTAATAAGTTAACTAACTTCTTATCCCAAGCTCAGGTTAACTAAAAACGCAAAAATAATTTGGTAAAAGTGATACCAAATGAGTGCTAAATCAAGATTAATCCAATCTGGCATTTTTTATCTCCTATACTGTTATTGGGTTAACGCAAAAGGCATTCCTTTGAATTGGCATAACCCATGCAGAATGAAAGCGTCTATAACTTTTAGGAGAGAACAATGGATTTATTGAGGATCATCATTGCAATTCTGCTTCCACCACTTGGTGTATTCTTACAAGTCGGTCTTGGCGGGGCTTTTTGGTTAAATATTTTGCTTACATTGTTGGGTTATATACCAGGAATTGTGCATGCAGTGTGGGTGATTGCCCGTCGGTAAAAAGCGGACAATAAGTAACAATAACACGGTAATCTTTGCAGGGGATTATCCTGCAAAGATCTCTAACATGATTGGCATTACTGAAAGTACAAGTAATGTAGCCATCACAAAATTAAACCACCTACGACTTTGCTCATTTCTTAACACGTGCTTAAGTGACGAACCAAACACTAACCAGACCCCAACACAAGGAAATGACACCAACAGAAAGACAATGGTGATCATCAAATTTTGACTCATAAAGTCTGCGCCAGCGGAGGTATAAGTTGAGATAGCACCTATTGCCACAATCCATGCTTTTGCGTTTACCCACTGAAATAGCGCGCCTTTTAAAAACGAAAAAGGTTGAGGGTTTGAGTCTGCATCAGTTGTGGGTGAAGACATCGCGACAAGGTAAGCAAGATATAGAAGATAAATGACGCCAATGCACTTTAAAATAAAGTGCAAACTAGGAAATAGCTCAAATAGCCGCGCAAAACCTAAGCCGACCAGCAAAAGCATAACCGAAAAGCCAACACAAATACCGCTTAACAGCGGAATGCTCCTCTTTAAGCCAAAATTAACACCAGACGTCATTACCATAATATTGTTTGGCCCAGGCGTTACGGAAGATGCAATAGCAAATAAAGTGATAGCAACCAAATAGTCCATTAAGTAGTCCTTTTTATATAGCCGGAGTGTTACATCAAGGCATTTGTTATTTAACCTGAGGTTTGGATAAGGAATGTTCCAACTCATTGTTGCTAAAGCACAACTTAGTTTTTTCCTTGTCTAGCCAGCAAGTTTTAGGGAAAACACCGCTTCCGCGTCCTGCTCCCGCTAAGGTACCTACATCCTGTAGGCAAGGCGAATTTACGCACCAATAGCTGGCTATTGGAAGTGAATTCAACGCAGTTAGCGCTAAAACTGGCTGCTAGAAAGGCATTAATTATCCGCAGCTCAGGTTATTTAGAGTGTGTCTTTTGTCTGGTAATGCCAATTGGATTTCATACTTCACTATTGGGTTTGTGTGTAAAATAGTCAATAGGTTATTAGTCGAGGTGTTGTTTTTGGTTTTGTTATAAGATAACATATTTAAAGTTATGGTATAACATAAATAAAAATAGGATCTCTCTCATGGTATTAAAAGGTAAACTTTTGGCAGTTGCCATTTCTGCAATTCTTCTTTCTGCATGTGGTGGTACTGAACACACAATCGTAAAAGTAGACCCGCCAGCCCAAGATAATGGCAACGATGACGATGGTCATGATGATCACGATCATGGAGATACTATAGCAGACGCAAATGGTCGTCTGTTAGTTACTAGCGCTGAAAGTAACGTTGTGAATGTGTACTCAACGGCGGATAAATCACTTATCGACTCGATTGGCGTTACCCACTATCCAAAATATGTATATAGCTCTGAAAATCACCGCTTTGCTGTCTTGGTGCAACGTGACCAAGGTTTAGTAGAATTTATTGATGGCGGTTTATATGAAGAGGAGCATGGCGATCATCACCATACTCACGAAGAGTCGCCTGCACTTGCTTCGTTCCATTTAGAATCAGTGAAGCCAACACACGTTACAGTGGGCGAGTCTGGTATTGCTGTGTTCTCAGATGGCGACAAAGACAGCCAACAAAATGCCAGTGCCGCGATGTTTAGTGAAGCGCATATTAGCGGCGAGCAAAGCGAAGTCGCTGCATTACATTACGACACATACATGCACGGTGCAGCGCAAGCTCGAGGCGAATTTCTAATTAGCACGATCAGAGACCCTCAAACTGAAACTTCTCTACCCTCGCAAATTGGTTTGTATCATGCGCATGGTGACCATTTTCATCAAGAGCAGGTATTTAACGTAAGCTGTCCAGCACTTCACGGCAGCGCACAAAATGAAGAAGCAGTGGCATTTGGCTGTGGTGATGGTGTTGCGCTTATCACTCAGCAAGGTGACAGCTTTAGTGCAGTAAAACTAGCTAACCCAGATTACTTTGCTGACGGGCAGCGAATTGGCACCCTTAAAGGCCACCATGATGCAGAGCAATTTATCGCATCAGCAGGTAATGATGTGCTGATGGTTGACCCTGAGCATGGCCATATCGAGAAGCTTGAATGGCAAGTAAGTGATAACTATCGCATTGCTAGTTTTGGATTTAGCTTTGCGGGTGAGCATGTTGTGGTGATGGATACCTCAGGTAAACTCAGCATTTTTGCCGGTCATGAGCATGATGGCGAGCACCATTTTGAAGCCGCAGGTGAAGTACAAGTAAGTGATGCTGATTTAACTACGATGCCAGAAGGTCATGGCTTCCAAATTACATTTTCTCATTCAGAGCAAGCAGTATATGTGAGCGACCCAATTGCAAAACAAATTAAAAAGTTTGATTTAGAAGAAGCCAAACTGGTAGACACATTTGAGCTAGATTACGTACCAGAAAAACTAGTATGGCTTGGTATTGCAGCAGAGGAGTCTCACGACCATTAATACTTAACCTCTTGTAGTCCCTGACAATTTTTAACACTGTAGATAGTGGCTTTGCCACCTTAGTTAAGCTAAGGTGGCTTTTTTTAAGGAAAAAATATGATAATTAGACCAGCCACCATCAACGACTTAACTAACCTGAGGTTTGGATAAGGAATGTTCCAACTCATTGTTGCTAAAGCACAACTTAGTTTTTTCCTTGTCTAGCCAGAGAGTTTTAGGGAAAACAAGGCGAATTTACGCACCAATAGCTGGCTATTGGAAGTGAATTCAACGCAGTTAGCGCTAAAACTGGCTGCTAGAAAGGCATTAATTATCCGCAGCTCAGGTTAACTACACTTCTAGACCTAGAACAGCAAGTGATTGAAGCAGAGCGTCCGTATAACCCAACAATCAAATCACAAGATGCCAAATACTACGATCTTAAGAAATTACTCACTTGTTCAAATTCGTTAGTGATTGTTGGAGAAGTGTCAGAGCAAATAGTGGCAACAGGGTATGTGCAGATAAGGGCGTCTAAACAGCAGCTACAGCACACGCAGCATGGCTATCTTGGTTTTATGTATGTAGCACCTGAGCATCGTGGTAAAGGTTTGAATCAAGCGATCATGGAGCACTTAATCGCTTGGTGTAAAACCCAAAACGTCAACGATTTTTACCTTGATGTATACAGTAGTAATGCCGCTGCAATTCGTGCTTATGAAAAAGCGGGATTTACACCTTGCCTGCTGGAAATGAAGCTACACCTCTAGATTAACCAAAAATCATAGCCAACCTTTGTGTTTAAAGAATAAATAAGGCGCAAAACCAGAGAGCAGCATAATAGCAATGGCAAAAGGATAGCCCCATGCCCAATTTAGCTCTGGCATATTATTAAAATTCATCCCATACACACTGGCAACCACAGTGGGTGGCAAAAATACAACAGAGGCAATGGAGAAGGTTTTAATAATTTGGTTCTGTTCGATATTGATAAAACCCTGCGTAGAATCCATCAAAAAATTCACTTTATCGAAGAGAAAGGCGCAGTGCGACATTAGGGTTTCGATATCGCGTGTAACCTCCCGTAGCGTTTCTCGCTCCTCAGATTGCACCCCCACATGACGCATTAAAAACGAGATATTGCGCTGCGTATCCATCAAACACAAGCGCACTTTACCGTTAGCATCTTCTAGTCTTGAAATACGACTAACGGCTTCTTCTAGATCTGAGTCTTCTTCCTCAAGCACATAGGCACTGAGCTTTTCAAGCTGGTGGTGCATATCCTCAAGCATATCCGCATGGTTTTCGACTTTTTGGTCGAACAAAGTCACTAACAGCTGTTTTGGGTTATCGCACGCTACCTGCCCTTTACGCGCACGCAGTCGCAGCAACCTAAAATCCGCAAGCTCGTCATCACGAATGGTTAATAAGCAGTTTTTTTGTAATAAGCAGGCCACGGTCACCGTATTAAAACGCCCGTCATTGGGAGACATAAATAAAGCGTGTACATGCAGACCTTCGCTGTCGATAAAACAGCGCGAAGAGGCTTCAATTTCCTCTACATCATCCGCACCAGGAAGGGTAATATTTAGCGTGTTTGCCAGAGCAACTCGCTCCTCCTCAGTGGGATTAATAGTATCTATCCAATGGGCGTTTTTGATTGCTATTTCAATCGGGGTGTCGGCGCTTGGTTCCATTTCGGAAATTACACCGTGTTCAATCGAAAAAAACCTCAGCATCTCATTACTCTACACGACGACTCTTTGGCAAAGTATAAGAGTGAATGTATTAATCAACAATGACAATCCAAGGATTATCCGCAGATTATTCAGCTTGATAGGTGTAGATATTACGCGCCGCAACCGAGTTATTCATAATTGTTGTGTAATTAGCAACCAATTTAAAGCCATGGTGCTGAAATAAATGATTCACTGCTAAGGCATCTACTCGACAACGAGTGTGGATAGGTTGGCGAGTAGCGGCTAAGGTGTCTTGCAGTAATTGCTTGCCAATTCCTTTGCCGCGAATATTCGCATCAACCATAAAGTTCGAAATGTATAGGCCTGACGTAAGATCAAAGCGCGCCTTATCTTTAAAATGGGCGATTGGCACTAGCGACAAACTGCCTATAAGTTGCTTTGTTGAGTCATCAAAAATAACGCGTACTTCGCCTTCTTCGATTTCCTTTTCCATAAGCAAGCGAATAGCTGCTTGGTCTATTTCTTCATTGCGTGGCGGCGCTGAAAAGGTCGCGATGTATAGCTCAGTAAGCTGCTCAACAATATCAGGGTTTGGGGTAGAGATTATTTCAATCATGCAGATACGCTCCGTGTTTTTGGATCAGATTGGTAACTTTCAAGTAAGTGCTCAATATTACGTTTAAACAACTCGCTGGCATGTTCTGTTAGTACCGTATGTTTCGCTATCGCATGGCCTAGATACAAGTTGTATAGCTCGTACGCCGCGCACTGCGCATCAAGCTCAGGATGAAAAATACCACTTTCTATCCCTTGCACAATTTTATGCTTAATATAGCTAAATAATCGGTTATGTTGCTCGGTAACTTTGGTATGAATAGGACTGTCTGTATGGCAATTAAATTCAACCAACGCTTTGATAAACGGGCAAGTTGAATGTGGCTCATTAAATAATTCGCGAGTCCAGTCTGCCCAAATTGAAAAGAGCATTTTGAGTTGCACTAGGGGGTCTTGGTGTCGTGCCGGTGCGACGACATGCAGCATAAATTGATCTTCACAGTAATCGAGGATCGCCAACTGCATATCTTCTTTACTGTCAAAATGCGAGATAAGCCCGCTGCGAGACAAGCCACAAAGCTTTGCCATAGAACCAATCGTGACTTCTATTAAGCCATATTGGCTACTAAAGCGCATACCTTGCTCTAAAATGGTTTGTCTCGTTCTCTCGCCTTTATTCATCACTTATGCAGTTATTCTTTGAGTAATACGTTGAATAACGCCAGTATCGCCTAAAATGCGGCGATGTCCAAGGCCTGAGGTTTGGATTAAACGCTCAGGGGTGGCAGCGATTAGCGACTCTACGTGTTCAAATGGCGCAAATCGGTCCTCGGTATCGTGAATAAATGTCGGCTTAAACTTAAGTACACCGTCGTGGAATTTATCTCGGATCAGATGCCAATGCGTGCCATACCTTGTGGTGATAGCGCCTAACACTTGGTGCAGCATTTTTTCAGAAATGCCCGCTCGCGCAACGCGCTCAAACATCAGCTCAAAAAACTGCACGGGAGTTGCAACATTAATAACCACGCGATTTTCTAGGCGATAATCCGGTAAGTTCATCAGCGCCACAGCACCCATAGAATGCCCTACCAAAGCCACAATATCATGGCGGTCGGCTTCTAGCTTCTCAATCAGGGTATCCAGTGCTTCAACAAAAGCCAGCAAATGGGCTTGCTTGCCATGAGATTGTCCATGACCAACATGATCAATCGCCACAACGCAAAATCCTGCCGCAACGAGTTCAGGGATCAAATTATCAAAGCAACTACTGTTATCGGCCCAACCATGACTTAATACAACGGTCTTCGGGCCAAGGCCAAATACGTTTACATGAACGCGACCAAGCGAGGTAAGAATATTGAACTCACCATTGGGTTTTTTATTTTTAAACTGATATTGACGCTTACCATGCGGGCTCATCAGTAGTACCTGACCTAACCTCGAAGTAATAGGTGGCGCAAGCGTGCACATAAGCCCTGTGACACCCCGACTTATCTTGGTGATAAGCGACCCGTCTTTGTCGTTAAAGTAGCTGAATTTCATCCTGACCTCTAAAAAAGAACACTTGTACTTTTATTAAAATAGAACAACTGTACTTTTTTGTAAAGCATAACAATCACCTTTTAATATTGCAGCTGGTTTACCGAGCGATACATCCCCGCGTAGGAGCTGGTTTACTCTGCGATACACCTCCATGTAGGAGCTGGTTCACCCAGCGATACACCCCGCGTAGGAGCTGTTTACCCAGCGATACACCTCCGCGTAGGAGCTGGTTTACCCAGCGATCTTTATAAAGCACCAATCGCTGCACAAAGCACCTTATACGGACTCCACACCACCGCGTAGGAGCTGGTTTACCCAGCGATCTTTTTAAAACGCCGGCTGCGGATTACTCACGGCTATGAGGGGCATCCCCTCAATAAGGTTTGTCTTTAAAGAGCGGTTAAGCGTGAAAAACGATGAAAATATTTCAAATTACGTAAAGTTGGTGAAGTATTGAGTGTTTTATTGTTTTTTCATTGCAATTTATCGAGAGAAGCTTGTCTTTATATTTAACTAAATGTAATGTTTGGGTTAATTTCAAGGGAGCTAACGTAAAACAATGGTGGACAGATGCAAACGCCAGAGGAATATGAGGTAAGCCAGCGGATAGGCAGGTTAATACTTGGGTTAAAGCGTACCAGAGGTATGACCCGAGAAGATGTCTGTAAACGTTTAGGTATAGGCTCGCGCACGTTAGACAATTACTTAAACGGAGTGAGCTCATTTAAACTTGGGACATTGTTAAAGTTTGCGGATCTTTGCAAGGTAAAGCTGGCTGATATTTTGGATGATACCGAGGCGCTGAAGCGTTTGTATCCTGAGAATATTAAAGACAAAGGCAATATCTTTTTACTATTTATGAGTTCTATTGTCAGCGTTTTAGTATTTGAAGTTATCTTCATTGCACTACTGATCTTGTTATTTTTTTATGCGCGTAATGACAAGAATAGCCAAAGCATTGTTGCAATTTTTATATTTGCTTTTTCGTTAGAAATCGCCGTTGTTTACTGGCTTAAATTTGTATTGATCCCAGCTATTGAAAGCTATTACATTGAAAATATCTATGCTTTGCGACTCAACTTTTACTGAGTTTACTGCTGGCGTTCATGATCAAATACAGAATGTTTTTAGGTGCGTGGTTTACCAAAGGGAATTCAGCCAGCATTTTTGAGAAGAACCAAGTAGATGCACCGCTTTATGCACTCGCATGTATTTTAGCTATGATTGATTTTGCCGCATTGATGGAAAACTTTATCCGTAACCTAGAGCATTTAGGTATAGATGAAGAAGTTGCCAAACCATTTTGGGAGCTGACCTTTATGTTTGATTACTTTGCTTATATTAAGGCCGTGCCTTATCTGCTCTGTATGTTTGTTTTATACGCGGGAATAACAGCGCGCCGTAAGCAGGTTTTAAATAAAGCAAATGCTGCACCTACACAATAATGTGAAGATTTTCCCATAAAAATAGTGTTTTTAATTATTGATTTTAATGGTCTGCAAAATAACAAATAAGCAGGTTTAGCGAGGGTTACTTAAATCAATTGATACCAAAAATTCAAATTTAGTGATAAGTTTGTTTCTATTTTGGGTTGTTTTGCGAGTGTGCACCTAAAAATAGTACTGTCATCTACTTGTCTTTATATTTAACTAGATGTAAACTTTTGGTTAACTTGGTTGGGGTGATTGAGAGATATGGTGGGGCGATGCAGACGCCAGAAGAATACGAGGTAAGCCAACGTATCGGCCGACTGATACGGGGGCTAAAGCGCAAAAAAGGGATGACCCGAGAAGAGGTTAGCCGGCGTTTAGGTGTGGGTGACAGGACCCTTGATAACTATTTAAATGGCTCTAGCTCCTTTAAGCTTGGGACATTGCTTCGGTTTGCTGAAATCTGTAAAGTAAAGTTATCAGATATTTTAGAAGATACAGATAAGCTCTCTGGCCTGTATGGAGAAAAAAGTGAGGAAAAGAACAATGAAGGCTGCACAGAAAAAGCCAATAAAAATAGTCCTTAGTCGCTCTTTGTGCAAGCAAATTTATGGTTCTGGAGCATCAAAAGGTGGCGGGACGAAAGATCAACAAGTACAAGCGGAAGCAAATAACTCAAGTGGTTAGGATGATATAATATGAGAAGTCTATTTAGTTTATCGTTATTAACAAGTATGGTAGCTGTGGTGCTCGCTTATGTTGCTAAAGCTACTGTTATTGAGCCAATCGTTTGCGTATCCCTCTTTATATTAGTTTTTTCTTCCCGAAAAGACGAAAATAGTCTGCTGTTAACGCTTATTTTTGCATTCGTTTTTGTGCTAGAAGTTCTTGTCGCATTTGGGTTGAAGTATATGGTTTTTCCGGCTGTAGAAAGTTATTACTATGAAAATATCTACGCTTTTTCAATTCAACTCATTTTGAGTTTGCTCTTGTTGTTTTTGCTTAGGCATAGAATGACGATTTCAGTGATACTTACGCGAGGAAAATCAGCCTCAGTCTTCGAGAAAAATTACGCTGAGGGTCCGCTATACTTTTTAGTGATTATTTCGGCTCTAGTTGACTTTTTAGCTTTAATGGAAAACTTTATTCGTAATTTAGAACGTTTAGGAGTCAATGAGGAAACCGCGAAATTATTCTGGGAGTTTACATTCTTCTATGATTATTTTGAATACCTTAAAGCTGTCCCTATGTTATTGTGCGTACTTCTTTTATACGTAGGTTTGATCGTTAGGACAAAGAGGCAGCCAATCCAAAATTAGCTAAATCTTATGTAAACGCAGTAGCTTTCTAATACTGCGTTTCAATTTTATATTGCAAACACCTGCCACAGTTAGAAAGCATGAGCATTTTATTCTCCTAGTTATGTTTCAACCTCAATACCTATGCTGCTCTCATCTATTTAGAACATCTACTTGTCTTTATATTAAACAAAATGTAATGTTTGGGTTAATTTTGTGGTTTGGTTAAAGGGAAATGTGAGGCGATGCAAACGCCAGAAGAGTACGAAGTAAGTCAGCGCATAGGGTTGCTAATAAAAGGTCTAAAGCATAAACGCGGGATGTCTCGAGAAGATATATGTCGCCACCTCGGGATTGGCATGCGAACGCTAGACAACTACCTCAATGGTGTTAGCTCTTTTAAGCTTGGTACGTTAATGAAGTTTGCTGACCTCTGCAGAGTTAAACTCGCTGATATTTTGGATGATACCGAAGCGCTCTCACGACTGTACCCAGACAATATGAAGGACAAAGGGAGTATTCTTACACTGCTTTTTGGTTCTCTTGCAACGGCAATGCTTTTTGAATCAATCACTTTGTTTTTGTTAATTATATTGCTTTGCTATTCATACAAAGATAAAAACAATCAATGCATGGTCGCAATTTTTGTAGTGATCTATGCATTAAGTAATGCATTTGGTTACTGGCTTAAATACGTTGTTTTTCCCGTTGCTGCTAATAGCTTCATTCAAAATGTATACGCTTTTTCAATAAACTTGGCACTAAGTTTATTTTTGCTCTTTTTAATTAAATATAGAATGAAATTTGCGGTGCTTATCACGCGAGGAAGATCTTCCGAAGTATTTGAGAAGAGTCTTGTTGAAGCACCACTTTACTTCCTTGCCCTGATCCTAGCTGTTGTTGATTTTTGTGCGCTAATAGAGAACTTTATTCGCAATTTAGATCGATTAGGTATGGATGAAGAGAAGGTAAAAATATTCTGGGAGTTGACCTTCTTCTATGATTATTATGAATACCTTAAAGCCCCGCTGATGTTGCTTAGTATAGCACTCCTCTATGCAGGAATACTCGCGCGGAAAAGAAATACGCAGCAGCCCCAAAGCGCGTAGTAATAAGTCGATTAGTAAATTACGGGATAGGGAGGTGGCGGGCTGATGCAAACGCCAGAAGAGTACGAAGTAAGCCAGCGCATAGGGTTGCTAATAAAAGGTCTAAAGCATAAACGCGGGATGTCTCGAGAAGATATATGCCGCCACCTCGGGATTGGCATGCGAACGCTAGACAACTACCTTAATGGCGTTAGCTCCTTCAAGCTTGGTACGTTAATGAAGTTTGCCGATCTCTGCAGAGTTAAACTCGCTGATATTTTAGATGATACCGAAGCGCTCTCACGACTGTATCCAGACAATATGAAGGACAAAGGGAGTATTCTAGCCTTGCTAATGACTACGGTAGTAAGTGCTACAGTTTTTGAGCCGATCACCTGTATTTTACTTTTTGTCTTAGTTTATTTATGTAAAGAAGATCAAAATAGCTTATCGCTAACCTTGATTTTTGCTGTTGTGCTTTCACTAGATGCAGTAATGGTATTTTACTTAAAAAATATTGTTTTTCCGGTGGTTGAAAGCTATTACATCGAGAATATTTATGCCTACGGTGGTCAGTTAATCTCAAGCCTACTGCTGTTATTTCTGCTCAAGTATCGAATGTCACTTTCAGTTTTTTTCACACGTGGTAAATCAGCCTCGGTATTCGAGAAAAATTACGCGGAAGGGCCATTGTATTTCTTAGCTTTAACGTTAGTGCTTATAGACTTCTTTGCATTGATGGAAAACTTTCTTCGTAATTTAGAGCGCCTAGGTATGGATGAGGAAGCTGCTAAAATATTCTGGGAAGTTACGTTCTTTTTTGACCACTTTGCGTATCTAAAAGCTTTTCCGACACTATTGTGCATCACTCTGTTGTATATTGGATTGCTCGCACGTAAGAAGAGCCACCAGCAGCTATCACACTTTTAATAACAATAATTAATTATTAGATTCAGGAAATGGTAGGTCGATGCAAACGCCAGAAGAGTACGAAGTAAGCCAGCGTATAGGGCAGCTAATAATAGGCCTTAAGCATAAACGCGGGATGTCGCGAGAAGATATATGCCGCCACCTCGGGATTGGCATGCGAACGCTAGACAACTACCTTAATGGCGTTAGCTCCTTCAAGCTTGGTACGTTAATGAAGTTTGCTGACCTCTGCAGAGTTAAACTCGCTGATATTTTGGATGATACTGAAGCGCTCTCACGACTGTATCCAGACAATATTAAGGACAAAGGCAGTATTCTTACGCTAATATTGGGATCGGCTTTTGGCGTCATTATTTTTGAATCTACTTTATTTATCTTATTGTTAGTTTTGTTCTTTTACGCTTACAAAGACAAAAATAGTCAGCTGTTGACGCTTTGCTTTGTAGTAGTATTTTTGTGTTCAACGGTAGCTGTTTATGCGCTGGTAAATGTTATTTTCCCAATTCTTGATAGTGGATATCATAAGAATATCTGTGCGTTCACCATTCAATTTTCGCTCAGCCTTTTATTACTCTTTTTACTAAAACATCGGATGGCTTTTGCGGTGTTGCTAACCCGAGGAAAAAGTGCCTCAGTGTTTGAAAAAAACTATGCGGAGGGGCCATTACATTTCTTAGTTTTGACCTTAGCGTTAATAGATTTTTTAGCCTTAATGGAGAACTTTCTGCGCAATCTGGAGCATTTAGGTATAAACGAAGAAACCGCAAAGATGTTCTGGGAAGTAACCTTCTTTTATGACTATTTTGCTTACTTGAAATCAGTGCCTATGTTGCTGTGTGTCGCGGTACTTTATATCGGGTTTATAGCTAGAAGAAATGCTCCGCTACAAGTTGGGTATCTTGAGTCAGCACCAAAATAGGGCTGTTAACATATCGTGCTGTATGTGGATTAGCACTCGCTACAATTCAGGCATTAAACGTATGGGGTAAGCTATCTCGTCGCGAGTGTTAGGATGGTGTTTAGTGGATTTAAATTACCGTAATAGCCATCTATATTTGCTTGAACCCATTCATCTTTTGATATGTCTGGCCAATTGACAGAAAAGCCTAAGAAAAATAGTAGCTCCTCAAAGAAAAAACGTTGAGTTCTACCATTGCCCTCTCTAAAGGGATGAATAATATTTAATTCACAGTAGATATCCGCAAGCTGGGCTAAGATTTCTGGTTTAGCTGCGTTTATATCTAATGTTTCAATTTGCTGGAACTGCTTTTGTACTTCAACATTGATTCGTGAACAAGTACAAAACCGAGTTTCCCCTTTGGAAATGTCAACTGTTCTAATCTCACCAGCCCAATCAAATACATCTTGAAATAAATACCAGTGGAGATGTCGTAAATGATTTAAACTAAATTGGTGGAGGGATTTGATTGTAGAAGAGTATTTACTATATCTAAAGGCGGTAAACGCTAGCTCAGCTTCCGCTAACTCATTTGCATCTGTAATATTAAGCTTATTAACTAGTACGTCAGATTTTGGATAACAATAACTATCCTGAGCAACGCCGTATTTATCTCGCATATTTTGCTTTTAAATCAGCAATTGATTTGCTCACGCTCTCTTTTTTAAAGCTTAGACCTTCGTATTTAGCGCTTATTTCAAAGTTGCTCATTTTAGGTATAAATGTTTGAACATTTTTTGCTTTTTTCACCGAAGTAACAGCCATAAATACACCTCTTGTCTGACTTCTTAAGTATAACTTAGCACTATAGTTATGCCAATAGTTCAAAACAGCCCGCTTCTTTTACTTACACCATAGCTTGGCGTATATGAAGCACCATTCGACTTTGATAGTTTGATATGATATTTGACAATTTTATGATGACTCAGGCCCCTTGCAAAACTAGCTTCGTGTGTGGGTCACTTTGTCTATGTGCCTGAAAAACTCAGAGGACAACATGTGTAATAAAAGTCTTAGTGCTCGAATTCCTGCCTATAAAATGGTATTTGCAAGTGGCGAACTGCAGAGAACCTATAAGGATCTCGTCTCTATCGTTCAAAGTCTCAGAGCTGAATTCAGTAAGCAGTATAAAGGCCAGTTTACAGTCGCAAACGTGTTACACGGATATATTGACTTTACATACTTTTATCTACAAAACGATTACCTTAAAAAACATAAACTCAAATTGGCAGTGGTGTTGAACCATCAAGAGGTGCAATTCGAACTTTGGCTCCTTGGGCAAACAAAGGATGTTCAAATTGAATATTGGACAAAGTTACAGGGTATCAAATGGGTGAATCAAGAGGTTATGCCTGAGTGGTCAATCTTTGAAATTCTAATGCTTGCTGACCCTGATTTCGACAATGTAAAAGTGCTATCAGAGCGGATCCATGGTGTGTTTGCTGAACTGTCTGAGGAGATCTTTGCTACATTGAAGGCTTATCAGTAGCACACATAACATTCTGAGTTTTCGCAGGTTATCTGCGCCGTAAAGCTTAAGTTGCTAATTTCTTTTCAAACTTTAACTCTATTTCTAGCGAAAAAAAGAGTGCTAGTAGTAGCACTCTTGTCAATGCAAAACTCAACAGCAATAACCTTTAGTTGCTAGTCCATGCTTGGGGCACTGGAGTACACCAACTCAATTAGGTTATTCATCGTTCTTGATTTTTGCATATAAGCTTTTTCCATATGGGCAAGCTCTTGTAGTTCAAATAAGGTCGTTTCTACGAGTGCCAGCCATTTTTCTGTGGTGTCTGGTACCGCTTCACTTTGCTTTGTTGCTTTTTTTAGTGCGTCGTAATAAATAGTTAAGTCACGATATTGGCTTTGATAGTCCATTGTTGTTCCAACCCGTCTCTTTTAATTTACAGCAAAGTAACAGGAATTCTCAGCAGAAATCTGCGGAAAATAATTTTTTTACAACTTTTTAATTCGAAAGATAATTAATATTAGCAAAGGCGGAGATCACATCCTTTGCAAAGGCAATGCGAGGGTGTTTTAACGCGCCCTTTTTCCACACCAAATAGATATTGTTTTCAGGGCCTACGGGGCCAAGTTGGATCAGTTCACCTGCTTTTATGAGATCTCGGCAGAGATAATCGGGGAGGACGGAGTAACCTATTCCAGAGCGAATGATGTTAGCAATTGCTCTAATGTCTGGACAAATGGCGATCACATTAGAGTTGCAGCTCGCATTAAATACACGGTCAAAGTATTGTCTTACCAAAGGTAAGTCTTGATCGTACGTGACGACGTTATAGCTTGAGAGTAAGTCGGCGGTAATATCGCTGTCTTGAATTTCTCGGCCCTCTAAACGGTTCATCACTAGCCACAATTGCTCTTTGTCTAGAACTAAATAGTCAAAGCTTGTGGGATCTGGCGCAGAGGCGGCAATGGCGATGTCAGCGGTGTCGTTTATTAGTGCGTCGAAAATGTTAATTTTATTGCCAATATGAAGTACCACGTTAATGTTGCCCGCTTGCAATAAGTTGGCGATTTGTGGACCGGAGACAAAGCTTAAATACTCCGCGGGGCCAGCAATATTTAGTGTGCCAAACACCGCATTGGAGCGTGCCCGAATTGAGGTGATCTTCTGCTCTAAAATATCGATATGACCAGACACCTGCAGCGCTAAGTCATGTGCTGTTGGCGTTGGCTTCACCCCTCGTGCTTGGCGTTCAAACAGGGCTTTTCCTACTACCGCTTCCATGGTTTGAATATGTGCCGTGACAGCTGGCTGCGACATCCCCAAGTTGGCCGCTGCTTTGGTGATATTTTTGCAGCGGTATACTTCCACAAAGGTTTTTAGTTGGGTGAGATGAGACATAAAACACTCTAGCCATAAATATTCTGATTGCTCCTACCAATTTATCCGAATTCTCCTGTATCCGCAAATCGCCTAAACTCATCGATATTGAACTGGTATGAGGAGCCGGGATGAAAAAGGGTATAGTGAATACGTTGGTGTGGGTGTCATCGTTATTGGGTGCAGCACTTACGCTTAGCGCTCATGCAAGTGAAGGTGAGGTATTAGTGTTACTTTCGAGCGAAACCTCGATGGAACTTGCCAGTGGTGAGACAATAGAAACAGGTTATTATCTCAATGAGTTTGGGATCCCAGCAAAGGCGTTGGTGGATGCTGGATATAAACTGGTCTTAGCAACACCAAAAGGCAATGCCCCTGCTGTAGATCAAAAGTCAGTGACGGTTGACTATTTTGGCGGTGATGAGACTAAATTACAAAGCATCAAAAAATTTATTGCTAACCTGCCAGATATTAATGATACCGCAAGTTTTAGCGAGATCCTTGCTACGGGGTTAGACGAATTTGATGCGGTATTTATTCCAGGCGGACACGCACCATTAATTGATTTGGCGAACAATCCGCAGGTGGGTGAAATTTTGCGCCATTTTAACCGCGAGAATAAACCTACAGCCGCGATTTGCCACGGCCCAATTACGTTGCTGTCGGCGCAAAGTGAACCAAAAGCGTATTATCAGAGTTTAACAACACAATCACCTGTTCAAGCGAAAAACTGGATTTATGACGGATATCAAATGACGATATTTTCGAACCCAGAAGAACAAGTATTTGAAAGTACTTTAAATGGTGAAAAACTCAACTTTTACCCAGCAGCAGCGATGTCTCAGGCTGGAGGAAAGATGCAGTTTGCAAATGCATGGCAGCCAAAAGTGGTTGTTGATAGAGAGCTAATTACGGGGCAAAACCCGTTTTCAGACAAATTACTAGCAGAAAAGCTGCTAGAAATGTTAGCGAAAGAATCGAATATTAAACAGTAAGGAATTGAGCATGCTTAATTTTGTATTTAAAAATCAAACCGAAATTCTTTTTGGTAAAGGTCAAATGAGTGAAATCACCTCACGATT
Source organism: Pseudoalteromonas sp. DY56-GL79 (assembly GCF_041414765.1). Lineage (NCBI taxonomy): Bacteria > Pseudomonadati > Pseudomonadota > Gammaproteobacteria > Alteromonadales > Pseudoalteromonadaceae > Pseudoalteromonas > Pseudoalteromonas sp. DY56-GL79. Next base: position 24,787 of record NZ_JANHZS010000029.1, read on the forward strand.
ACCTGAGGCTGCAAAGGTGCTGCTACTGTACGGCGGCGGCTCGATTAAAAACAATGGTGTATACGACCAAGCGATGAGCGCATTGACAGGTGTTGAGGTTGTGGAATTTGGTGGCGTGGAGCCAAACCCAACATACGAAACGCTAATGCAAGCGGTCGCGACAGCAAAGCAAAACGATGTGAACTTTATTCTTGCGGTTGGCGGCGGCAGTGTTATTGACGGCGCAAAGTTTGTGGCGGCAGCTGTGAATTTTGACGGTGAGCCTTGGGACATTTTGGTAAAAGGCGCAAGCTTTAGCAATCCATTGCCGATTGGTGCTGTGCTTACTTTACCTGCGACTGGCTCTGAGAGTAACGGTAACTCAGTGGTTACTAAAAAGGCAACCTCGCAAAAGCGTGCGTTTTCGTCACCAACAGTGCAGCCGCAGTTTGCGGTACTTGACCCAGAATACACCTATTCACTACCGCCTCGCCAAGTGAGTAATGGGGTGGTGGATGCGTTTGTTCACGTGATTGAGCAGTATTTAACGTATCCAGTAAATGCGCCACTGCAAGACAGATTCGCAGAAGGTATTTTACAAACGCTTATCAGCGAAGGGCCAAAGGCGTTAAGCGAGCCTAACAATTATGATGTAAGGGCAAACGTGATGTGGTCTGCAACTATGGCGCTAAATGGCCTTATTGGTCAAGGCGTACCACAGGATTGGTCAACGCATATGATTGGTCACGAGCTAACGGCATTGTATAACCTTGACCACGCGCAAACGCTTGCGATTGTATTACCTGCGGTGATGTATGTGCAACGAGACAAAAAAGCCGAGAAAATCAAGCAACTTGGTGAGCGTGTATTTGGTATTACAGCGGCGGATGAAGCACAGCAAATTGACCAAACGATAAAAGCAGTTCAGGACTTTTTTGAGTCGATGGCGGTGCAAACGCGTTTAGCTGATTACCAATTAGACGAAAAAGCAGTACAGGAAGTTATCGCTAACCTAGAAAAGAACGGCATGACGGCATTAGGTGAGCACGGCGATATTGATTTAGCGAAGGCGAAAGAGATTTTAATGCTGGCGTTGTAAGCTTATTAAAATCACAAGAGCAGGCGGATCAGCGTCTGCTCTTGTTTTAGCCCAGATAACATACGCAAAAATTGCGTGATTGATATCGCTTTAAACACAAAACTTTTATCTATTATTGAAATTAGTTGCGTGAAATACTTGGTTTACCTTGCCTATCTTCAGTGCTAATCTACGGCAGTATTCAAAAAAGTTTAAGGAGAATTTGATGATTGTTTTATTGAGCCACCCGGTAAAAGTTGTAGCTAGGTGTGATTAGTAGACGCTAACTTTCGTCTCTTCTAAATTTTTACTCCTTTTACCCGGTGTGATGCCTAACAGGCTTCTCCGGGGTCAATGATATTCATTAACCCTGCTTGATTTTTGCCGTCTTTCTGCATTTTTGAGATTTTATAATGAATACATCTTATTCGCCAACACAGCTTGGTTGGCAAGCATTTTTTCAACAGCAACTGACACTAACAGAATTGGAATCATCAAATCTTGGCCGCGTGATAGCGCACCACAGAAGTAATTATTTAATCCAGTTGCAATCACGGCAAATTTCTTTATCTACTCATGTATCACTGCCTAGTATGACGGTTGGTGATTGGGTTTTGTTAGATGAAAATTATCAATTTATTAGGCTATTATCCCGCAAATCGGTTATTTCAAGGAAAGCTGCGGGCAGTAAAGTCGCGGAGCAATTGATAACCGCAAATATCGATAGCCTGTTTATTGTTTGCTCGCTAAATCAGGATTTTAATCTAAACCGGATCGAACGTTACCTAGCACTGGCTAATGAAGCGCAAGTGGAGCCAATTGTTGTTTTGACTAAGAAGGATTTGATTGACGGTTGGCAACAGCAAGTACAACTCGTTCAGGAGTTGGACCCATTTTTGACAGTCGAAGCGATTAATGCGTTGGATCCGAGCTCCGTTGAGTGCCTAAAAGCTTGGTGTAGCACGGGAAAAACGTTGTCATTTGTAGGTTCATCAGGTGTGGGTAAGTCCAGCTTGGTGAACACGCTGTTAGGGTGTAAAGAACAGCTCACCGGTTCAATCCGTGAAGATGATGCAAAAGGGCGGCACACAACAACTGCTCGCTCGTTACATTTTATGGACAATGGCTCAGTGTTGCTCGATACGCCAGGAATGAGAGAGATCCAACTAGCCGACTGCCAACAAGGGATCAGTAAAACGTTTGCAGAAATTGAAGCGTTAGAAAGCGCCTGCCGTTTCAGTGATTGCTCGCATCAAAATGAGCCCGGATGTGCTGTTCAGCAAGCGATAGAGAGTGGAGAACTTGAAGTTAGGCGCTTCAACAACTTCATAAAACTAAGAAGTGAACATCAAAGAAACAACGTCAGCCTAAAAGATAAGAGAGACAAGGAAAGAGCACTTGCAAAGAAGTATCGTTTTGTACAAAGCGATACTAGAAGACTAAAAAAGGGCTACTGAGCAGTACTAGCTAGTTCTGTTTTATCTTAAACCAAAGTGGACTCGCTCCACTTTGGTTTCGTTTTTCTATGCTAAAGTACGGCTAAAGCGAAAGCGGCTAAAAAGACACCCATTTAAATTTAGAAGAAACAGGGTGAGGCATTTAACGCTGTGACTACTCAAAAGCTATGTAAACTAAAAAGTAAACTCTAGATCTTTAATAACCCTTGATTGGATACCCCTAATTAAACTATTGTCTTTAAGTGCACCAGAAAAGCTGCCTGTTCTAACTCTCTGAACTTCCATATCAAATTCACATGGTTTTGAAGTTTTAATCTGGTCTAGATCTATGAGGCTAGCGCTTTTTGCATTGAATGTATTGCTTGTCGAGTTTCCAAACTGTGTTGAGAAAGAGCCTGTCACTAACCCGCCCGTATTATTCGGGCATGCATAGTTAACGATAAGAGATGTCTCACTCGCTAAGTCTATTCCATCAATATGAATTTCAATATCTTCATCATATCGAAAAGTTTTCTCTGCTTCGGGGGTAAGTATCAGGAAGCCTAAGGGAAGCTCAACTGACGCTGAAGCATTTTCTTCCTTCTTCCGATTTAACTGGATAGTATATAGGCTGTTACCAGTTACAACAGAGGATCTGCCCTCGTAATCAATATCTAGAATGTCAGTATCTTTAATCAATTGGATCGTCTGACCATTTACGATCGCTCTTAGTGTATCGCCTTCGCTTAAATTTACATTAGAGCCGAACGAGTCCCCAACATTTAACTCGGCCACAATTCGGGCTCTTTCTCCATTTGAATTTATTGATATATCTGCACTAATTGCGTTTGTTTTCAACAGATCAGATTCTGTTTCAGATGTGCAGGCCGTGAGAAATGTGCTGATACTGGCTACTGTTATAGGTAGTAGATAAAGTTTGGATGGTTTCATTTTTTACCCGTGATTCATTTAAAAACAAATTCTCCAATTTAGAAACATAGATTGCAAGTTAAAAAATGTAATGGGATTGTACGGTATAAGGAAACAGTCAGTGTTAATAGCTGGAGTTATTTAACAACTTTTCAGTGCATTAATGCTATTCCTGTTTATGATTCACGGCTTTTGCCGTAGCTGCTCAAAACTTGGGTGTGTGCTTATCCAACTATGTTGCTCATCGCTTCTCGGAGAGAGAATGTTAAAAAGACACCCATTTTTAAACGGTGACGCTAAAGTGGGTGTCTGCATATGCCAACAATACAGGTGATAGAGTTAGCTTGATGTTTGAAACTTAATTGTCGTCAAAGCAAACTTTTTAAGGCCTCAATACGACAATAATATTTTAGCGTTTGAATATTAAGGCTGATATATGAGAGTCATGAAAATCACACTGGTGGCAGCTCTGGTTACTGTGGTGAGTTGTGCAGAACAAAAGTTGAAAGCTGTAGCACCAGATTATGTAAATAAACAACGAGTGTTCGAGCAGAGTATTCGCGAAATTAATGATGGCGGAGTGAGTAGTGAAACAGCGAGTACACTTCAATCCAGAATGAGCACATACCGCGTCCCTGCGGTTAGCATTACAGTTTTTGATAATAATCATATTCTTTGGTCGAAAGGTTACGGCGTTACAGATAAGTACTCAAAAGTGAATGTAACGCCGGATACGCTGTTTCAGGCTGCTTCTATTTCTAAAGCTGTAACGAGCTTTGGTGCTTTTAAGATGATAGAGCTAGGTCGTTTTGGACTACATGAAGATGTAAACAGTAAGCTTACACGCTGGCAGATCCCCAATAATAAATTTACTAAAGAAAATAAAGTGACACCCAGTCGAATTATGAGTCACACTTCAGGGCTCAATGTACAAGGGTTCGCTGGTTATGGCAGAAACCAAAAAACTCCTTCGCTCGTACAGGTTTTACAAGGGAGTGAGTTGAGTAATTCCCCATCAGTTAGAGTGTTTCAAACACCAGGGAAGTCTGAGTTTTATTCAGGTGGTGGCATGACAGTTTTGCAACTGTTGATGGAAGATAGTAGTGGGCTGCCATTCTCTGAGTTATTGGAAAAGCAGGTATTAAAGCCCCTAAACATGAATAACAGCTCTTTTAAGCTAGCGTCGCTGAATCTGCCTCAATATAGAGTTGCTAAAGGTCATGATTTACAAGCAAATATGATCGCTGGAGGTTATCGGCTATATCCTGAAAAGGCAGCTGCGGGGTTATGGAGTACTCCTTCTGATTTAGCATTATTTATGATTGCTCTAGGTAAGTCCTATCGTGGTGATGACGAAAGCTTATTATCTCCACATCTTGCGAAAGTCATGCTTACTAGAGTTCCCGGTGCTGGTGGCACAGGAATAGGACTCGATGGAGAAGGTAACGCTTATAGATTTAGACATAGTGGTGGGAATGCTGGGTATACTTGTTATGCCGTGTCTTTTGCTAGTGTTGGCCGAGGTTTTGTCGTTATGACAAACTCAGACAATGGCTTTCAATTAATCCATGAAATCTCTAGAGCCATTTCTGAAGTTTATGATTGGCCTGCATTATGGATGCATGAATAAGCAAACTATATTGCTTCTCGCTAAGGCGCAATTGGTCTAGGTTCTCAATTATCAATTGATTTGATGATTAACCAAAAAGTACTACGCAATTGGATATATTTGAACGCCGTTGAATTGAGAGTGAATCACAATATTTTTGCTTTGCTGCTGAGTTACCAGCAGCTCCATGGATCACAGTACTAAATTGTGTTGTCAGGGTTATCCAGTTCTTAGAAGTTAGATTTAACCTGTCTAAAATCGGTTGTTTGTTTTTAATGTAACCTATTTTGTCACTTCTTATGCAACGCCCTGTGAGTTCGACCAGTTCGATATATGATGACAGCTCAAGCGGTATACCTTTAGGCATATGCTTTCTCGGATTGCCTGCAAATCGGAATAGTGAGCGAGGTTGCTTTCCTTGTTTGGCTAATTCAATACGCTTTTTTATACTCGTGTATTTAGATTCTTCAGGTAGCTTAGCTAGGTTAGCGCGAATGGGATTTAGATCAACATAAGCCATGCACGCAACAAGTGCAGCTTCATCAAGTAGTGCTTGTGATTTGAAGCGCCCCTCCCAAAACCGACCTGTACATTGGTCCTCTTGATTTGCTCGTCGTGCAATATACTCATTAAGTGTTCTCATAAACCAGCTGATACAGGTAATGCGTGATCGATATATATTGATAGTATTATCAAGTATTGACCTTTCCGCATCTGATAATGGCTCATTACGAATAAACTTATGTGTGAGCCAATTGCCTTTAAACTGCTTGTGCCAGCGAATGATAATAGCTTTGTCAGTTAGACGTTTGGCTTTTTGAATATCAACATGTAGAACTATATGGGTGTGGTTATTCATAACCGCATATGCACAGACATCAATGCAAAACGTTTTTTTAAGGGCGAGTAGCTTTTCTTCGACCCAATCTCTGCGATGTTCGTAAGAGCGCCCAGTGGCTATGTCCTGACCGCAAAGGTAGGCTTGCCTAACGCAGCGAGAAATACAGTGATAATATTTGGTTTCTGATAGACAAATTTGTCGGCAGCGTGCAGTGGCCATATTAGATACCTTCAATCCTTTGAATGTATGTTAAGAGTAGATTGCCTTAGTCAATTTAACAAATGAAATACTAAATGGTAAATGGGTGGGTGTCTTTTTAAAAGTTGTTTTAAAAGCTTGTACTGAGCAGAGTTTAACAACGGAATTTAACAAGACACCCACTTTAACCTGTAAGGATCATGGCTTTTGTCGCAGCTGCTCAATGCGTTGCTCAAAGCTTGGGTGTGTGCTTAACCAACTATGCTGTTCATCGCTTTCCTTGGCGAGCTTTTCGAATATAGAGATCATTGCGTTACTATTACCATACAGCGTCATTAGCTTGTTGTGCGCGTACAAATCAGCCTCGAGTTCAGCGTGCTGAGAGTAATTTTGGTTGATGCCTAACATTGCGCCCTGCATCATAAGATCTGAGAGCGCAGAGATGTCACCCAATACGACACTCAAACTGACAAATACGATAGACGAGCTCACAAGAGATTCCATTACGTGATTATGCTCGACATGACCAATCTCGTGGAGTAACACTGCGCTAAGCTCTTGCTGAGTCGATGCTAGTTCGACCATGTTATCGGTGATCACAATGGTACCATTGGCCAATGCCATGGCGTTGGCTTTATCTTTCCACTGCCTAAATTCAAGTTTAAATTCACGTTCACTCGATGCATTGGCGCCAAGCAATGAGACAAATAAAGCGCGAGTCTCTTGCTGTTTGATTTCACTTAATTTTGATTCAGAAAATTCCGAGTTATCTAGCTCGTTTAGGCTTCCTTCGTCGATGATTTGGTAGATTTGTTTGGGCAATGAGGCCGAGATCTCTTTAGCGAAGTAAGGCACGCCTTTGGTATAAAACTGATAACCACTAAATAAAACGACCACAACCGTGGCCGCTATAATCCAAAGCCACTGCGTTTCTTTAGATTGCTTGATTCTGTTGTGTATCTTTGAGCTCATCTAGTACTTCTCGCATTACATCGATGTTGTATTTTCTCACTATTTTTTGGCTGTTAAATAACTGAGGTAGCTCAATTAAACACACTAAAATTAGCAGAACCCAGCCATAAAAGAGAATAAATACAAGCCCTAAGAGCATCAAGGTGAGGTTAATTACACCTCGTGCTGTTTTACCCAGATAAAAGTGATGTAAACCTGCGGCAAAGAAGTAATTGAGTACGGCGTAAGTATCAGGATCTTTTACTAGCTGTTCTTCTAGTTGGTAGTACTGCTTGCGCGCTTCAGGACTTAGCTGAGCAACTTGGTTCCTCAACGCTTCTTCTTGTTCTCTTAATGCTATTTCGTCCATGCAAACTCCTAGGATTAGGTTACGGTAGGGGGTCTGACTTTATTTCAATACAATCTGGGTCATTGCAGCGCTTGATACGGCAAAAGCCGATACGCACGCCTTTAAAGAAGCCGTATTTTTCGATTGCTTGATAGGTATATTCAGAACATGACGGCGTAAAATTACAACTTATATTGAAGTGGGCTTTTGCTCCACCATTCGCTTGATAGCGGCGAATGGCAGACAGAGCAAAGCGTTTAAGCACGTTTACGACCAAGTGTTAAGATCACGGCTTCGCGGCTCCAAAACAGCATAAAACGTTTGTTTTCGATAACTTGGAAAACAAGCTGCCAGCCATCTTGCGCTTCCATATTTAAAGTTGCTTCAAGCTTTTTTAACGGTAATCCACTTGAGCCAAGTAATAGTGTGCCGCAGCCACCTTCAACTACATGGATAACTTTATATTCGTCGTATTGGGTCATAATACATCCCTGATTTAATTAGGGCCTGTTGACCTTTCAAGTTTGTTTTTGCAGCAGTTTGATTGGTATTTATACAAGGCAGAGCCTGCGTAGCATAGTTATTCTATGTAAGTTAGGCGACAACACAGTAGAAATGCCAATCAAGCGCTGCCCTTTGGGTTCCCCTGAGTGCGCTTTGTTCATTGTTGCTCAACTTTTGCCTAGATTACTAGGCGACAAGTCGAGCGTCGCGATCAAAACACACTCAGGAGAACAAAAATCAAACAGCAAAGGTCAACAGGCCCTAGAGTAAGTGAGATTTTATTCTATAGGAGCCAAGTAATCGCGACAATAGCGATTTCGTTGTTATTTTTTTAATTACAACAAAGTTTGATATTACTCATAAATAAAGCAAGACGTTACCCCAAGTGACCACTCTACAACGGCTTCAGCATGAAGCTTGGTAGTGTCGTAAAGAGGAACTTGAGTATGCACTTGTTGAACGAGCAAACCTATTTCTGTGCAACCTAAAATTACCCCTTCAGCCCCTTGTTGATAGAGTACGTCGATGATGTCTAGATAAGTTTGCCTTGAGCTTGCGTTGACTTCACCGCAACATAATTCGTCATAAATTATGTCGTGAACCAAAGCTTGCTGGTCCCCATCAGGTGTTATGACCTCAATGCCGTGAAGGTCTTGCAATCGTGCTTTATAAAAGTCTTGCTGCATCGTAAACCTCGTACCTAATAGTGCGATGCGTATTACGCCGTCGTCTTTAAGTCGCTTCGCGGTTGCGTCGGCAATATGCAGTACCGGTAATCCTGACGCTGCGCTAATTTCATCTGAAATTTTATGCATGGTGTTGGTACAGATCACAATGGCATCTGAGCCTGCAAGCTTCAACGACGTAGCAGCGCCTGCCAAAATGGTGGTCATTTTCTGCCAATCACCAGCGGCTTGAAGCTTTGCAATTTCGGCAAAGTCGACGCTATACAAGCAAAGCTTTGCACTGTGTAGCCCGCCAAGCTTTGCTTTAACGGTTTGATTGATAAGCTGGTAGTAGCTTTGTGTTGACTCCCAACTCATACCGCCAATTAGCCCAAGTTGTTTCATAGTGATTGCTCGTTATTTGCAGATAATAACGACAATAACGGATCTGGATTGAAACTTGAACCGTCAGCTTAAGGCGAGTTGACGGTTTTTCTTACTCTTGAGTTTTTTACGCTTTCTTTGCCACCATAAATATAACCCAGTAAAACCAAGCAATACGGGGGCGAGTCCCATAATGCACCAAATTATTTTACTGCTAAGCCCTGCAAAGTGGCCAAAGTGGAGTTTTCTAAAGCTGTCGATTACCCGGTCTAAAGTAGACGCTGTTCGAATATCGTAGGCAAAAGTTTGTTTACCAGATTGCGCGTCAAAGCTAACCGTTGCTGCATAGTTACTAATGAACGGGTTGGCATCGGCTACGCTGCCAAAAATGGTAATGCTGGTTTGCTCTGGTTCAAATGGAAATAGCCAGTAGGTTGGTTTAAGTCCGTCAACTGCACGATGGCTTTGGGTCATCATGGCATCAAAATCTAATGAGTGATTAAACATTGCGTGGTTGACAATATGGTGCTCATCTTCTTGATGCTCAAAAGCCTCGTGATAATACTCCACTGCATTAAAATAAACGCCAGTAATGCCGAGCGCGAGTAATACCGGCGCACTCCAAATACCAATTACCTTATGCAGGTCGCTCATCATGACGAGCCGAGGAGCTTGTCGCCTAAAGCTAAAGAATCGCCGCCAAAAGCGCCGGTATATCACTAAGCCGGAAACACCAAGCAAGGTAAAAAGTATAGCCACAGCTAAACCGATAACGACACCCATGTGTGGAAAGGTTTTACTCACATCATCGAGTAGTAAGGTGTAATGTAGGTGAAGAATAAAATCGGTAAAGTCGCTGTGAATACCCACAGGCTCGCTTAGCATTTTGCCTGCGTACGGATCCAGATACGTTTTAAACCACGTGTCTGTGCCATGCTTTAATAAATAGACTCTATCAGCTTCGTAGCTGTCATCGAATATTTCCCAGCTACCAATTTCATAATTTGGATGGGTGTCTGCGACATAGTTAACGAGCGCATTCATGGGCTGACGTTGGACGTTTTGGTCCTGATAAGTCAATGTCGCTTGCTTTGGAAGTAATAGGCTATCTATCTCGAATTTAAACACCAACATGCTACCTGTGACAGACATAACGGCGAGCGGCAGTATCGCGATTAATGCCATTGCACTGTGCCATTTAAATAGTGTTTTACGCATTGTTTTCCTTTGAGTTAAAGCTAAATGAGAATGAATAAAGGGATGAATTAACAAGTGAATTAACAAGGACACCCACCTTAATGCTTGCAGGCGCGTTAAGGTGGGTATCCGTTTAAATCTTTTATTTAAATCTCTTTAAATCCCGTCCGTTTATATCCTTTCGTAAGCTCTCTTAGGTGAGAGATTAAAAGCGGTAATGGAGACCAACATCGGCTTTGCGCTCAGCACCCATCCAGCAGTTACTTTCGTCATAGCATGCGCCAATGTATCGCTTGTCACTGAGGTTACTAATACTAAAAGTGATCCTAGCTTGCTCGCTGAGTTCATAGTGAATTAACAAGGACACCCACCTTAATGCTTGCAGGCGCGTTAAGGTGGGTATCCGTTTAAATCTCTTTAAATCCCGTCCGTTTATATCCTTTCGTAAGCTCTCTTAGGTGAGAGATTAAAAGCGGTAATGGAGACCAACATCGGCTTTACGCTCAGCACCCATCCAGCAATTGCTTTCGTCATAGCATGCACCAACGTATCGCTTGTCACTGAGGTTACTAATGCTAAAGGTGATCCTGGCTTGCTCGCTGAGTTCATAATCCAAGGCGATGTCGAATAAGGTATAGGATGGCACGGTATCTGAGTTGTATTTGCCAACATAACTCTCGCCAACATACCGAGTACCAACACTCACTTTTAGTGCGTCTAGCAGGCTTGGGTAATAGTTTAACCATAGCGAAGCAGTGTTATCTGCAACCCACACTAAGCGTTTCCCCACCAAATCTTGGTCTAATTCATTTTTAGTGACTTTCTGATCTAGATGCGTGGCATTGAACTGCACGTCGAGTTGTTCGTTAACGGTGTGAGAAGCCTCAAGCTCAATACCTTTAGACTGGACTTCACCGGCTTGGGTTTTCGTGACAAAGTCTTTGCTGTTAATGATTTCGTTCTGCTTAGTGAGATCAAATAGCGCAAATGTTAGCTGCGTATTGCGAGATTGATATTTAACGCCAAGTTCCCATTGTTCTGCTTCAGTTGGCTTGAAGGCTTGTTGAGTTACGCTATCTTCTCCTGCAACGGGCTCAAATGACTGACTATAGCTTACGTAAGGTCGCCAACCAGAATCCAGCTGATAAAGTGCGGCAATTCTTCCGGTGAGTTGGGTGTCATCAATATTTGATTCCGTTTGCCACTCGGTGCCAGCGTAGTTTTTATCAGCAGTAACATCACTGGTGAAACTGTCGTATCTAAGACCTGCCAAGAGGGTCAACGCTGATATTGTCACTTCGTCTTGGATGTAAAACGCACGGTTACTTTGTTCAATATCGTGCGCTTCGGTATAGAAGTTAAGTGGCAAAGCGCTGACATCAAACGCTGCATAGTTGGGCGCTGCAAGATTAATACTTGGTGTGCCTGTCCCAAGTGTATCCCAATACCCTACGGTTGAGCTTAAGGTTTTGTATTCAAAACCCAAGAGCAAGTGATGTGATGAGTCGCCAACCGTAAAGTAAGTAGACAATTGGTTGTCTAAAACATAGCCATGTTGCGTTTCATCGGTTTTATAGGCTGCACGGGCAAGTATGGTGTCGCTATCTGCTATTAAGTTTTGGTTGTAGGTATTTTGCTGTAGGCCTTCTGCATCGGTGTAACGCCAGTTGGCAAACAAAGACCAATCGTCAGACAAACTGTGCTCCAGCTTTAGCCCTGCCATTAGCGTTGTTCTATCAAAATTAGACCAATTGATATCGCCTGCAAATGCATCGGTATCTAGATAACCGTAACTTGCACGCGTGAGTGTACCAACACTATGTAAGGGAGTGGACGGTATGGCTTTGGGATCGTCTTGGTAATAAAGCTGTGCAGTTAACGCCGTATCTTGGTTCGGTTGCCAGCGCAGTGAAGGTGCAAATACAGTGCGTTCTTCTTCCGTTGTTTTTTGCTGGCCATCACTTGTTCTTGATAGCGCAATGGCTCGATAGCTTAGTTCATCGGTGATCACACCTCCATGATCAACGCCGATTTCTTTGAGCGCTCTGCTACCGAGTCTTAGGCGAACCTGGGTTTGCTCAGTGCCATTGGCAAGCTTTGCGATTTGGTTAACCATGCCACCTGGCGGTGCTGAGCCATAAAGTACTGACGCTGGACCTTTTAGCACCTCAATGGTGTCGGTGGCAAAGGCATCAACTTGAGGATATAAATTCCAAAGATTATTGGATTGCAGTTCTAGGCCATCGTAGTAGTTTCGATATGATTCAAAACCGCGAATAGTGTATTGATCAAAAATGGTGACCGTACTGCGGCTTTCTGGTGTGATACCAGAAACATAGCGCAACGCAGCATTGACCGAGTCAGCTTGGCGTAGCTGCAATGTGTCTTGATCTATATGAGAAATAGAAAAGGGCGCGTTGATTGGTGCTAAAGACGACTTTGTTCCGGTACTTTTATATTGGCTGCCCTGAACTTCTATTCTTTCTAACTCATCTTTTTGGCTTTCATTGGCGCTGGTGGTTTGAGAAAGCAGTGAGAGGCATACTGCAGCATAGAGCGTGTTAATTTTCATTGTTCTACTACTATGGATAATGAGAGTGATTCTTATTATATATATTTGCACGGTTCAGTTTTGTCTAAGAGTGCACTCGTTGTGAAATTTGCTTGGGTGAAAGAGAAAATAATTGCTTAAAACGACGGCTGAAGTGCGCCTGATTTTTAAATCCACTATCAATAGCAATTTGATTTAATGATGCAGAGCTATTGAGTAACTCAAAATAAGCGTGAGTGAGTCTGGTGCGGATCAGGTATTCACTGGCACTCAGATCAGATGCGGCAAAGAGTTTGTGAATATAACGTTTTGACCAGCCAGAATGCTCACATAGCATGTCGATACAAAATGCTTCATCACTTGCATGTGTAGAGATGAGCCGTTTTAACTCCGCCAGCGGCGACCTTGGTAATTGGGTCGGCTGGCAAGCGCTTAGATGCAGTACAATTTCATCTTCAAGCCATTTTGCCGCTGTTAAATTTAGCGTTGTGGCGGTTAAGGCGCTTTTGAATAATGTTGATAGACCAGAGGGAATTGTCAGTGCTTGTCCATGCAAAAGCCGCTTGCCGGTTCGAGATACGAGCCAATTGATTGGAAAGTTGAAGCTAACGGCGTGGTATTGTGTAGGAAGGTGAAAAACATGTTTTTGATTTGCTTCAAGATAGATTAACTGCGTTAGATCCGCACGCTGCAAGGATTGCTCAGTCAGCCACCAACCATTTCCTTCAGAGATAAGGATCAAACTACCATAGTTTTCAGGCATCATCGCCGCAGTTTGCGCAGTGCGATGGTAAATAATGCCATCGAGCTTTACTTGCGAGATACTACTACAGATGAGCGGCACTTCGGTGTGTAGTTCACCGTCAGACACATGGTCATAAAACCCTTGATGTAATAATTGGCTGTAGAGATCTAATACAATACTCATTAAAAACAAAAATGGCGGCTCAAACGAGCCACCACTGTACTTGTTTTTTCAATAAACCCCAAACGAAATGAGATTTATTTGTAATAAAGCCAATTAGTAGCTTGCAACAAGCGTTACGCCAGAGAAGCTAGAGTAGCCACGTAACTTGATGTAATAGGTTGCACCTTGACCTGAACTTAAACTACAAGATTCATTATTACCATTTAAGAATGGACGACAGTCATAGGTTGATGTCGTAGGTGCCGCACCTTTACGAACATACAAGTCTGCATCGCCAGAACCACCAGAGCTTGCTACTGTTAATGTTACATTTGCTGGAACATCAATGGTGTATTGCAACTCTTGGCCAGATGCACCAGCTAGACCACTTACTGGGATGCCGTTTTCTAGGCAATTACTACCACAGCCACCTGGATCAGATGAGTAAGTACCTGTGAGGGTCGCATTTGCATACGCAGCGTAACCATTTAGCATCACATACCAATCACCTGCAGTCGGATTGGTGAAATCGCATGATTCATTATTACCATCCAGATAGGGGCGGCAAGCGTAACTATTCAGCGTTGGTTGAGAGCCTTGCTGTACATACAGGTCGGCATCGCCAGTACCACCAGCAAGTGAGAAGTTCAGTGCGCTAGCGCCTGCTGGAACAACCAACTTATAGAAGGTTTGCTGACCAGATGCACCTGATGCACTGACGCCTTGGCCATTAACTAGCTCTGTGATTGGATCTGGATCTGGGTCCGGATCAGTGCCATCAGCTAGTGTATAAAGTAGCTCGTTAGGTGAACCGCTTTGTGGGTTAGAGACTTTACCTTTTGATGAGCGTTGGCTCAGCAAGCTATCAATTTGTGACGGGCTTAGACTTGGGTTTTCATCCAAATATAACGCAACAGCACCCGCAACGTGTGGTGCGGCCATCGAAGTACCGCTGATGGTATTGGTTGATGTATCTGAGTTATACCAAGCAGAAGTAATACTTGAACCCGGTGCATAAATGTCTAGACAGTTACCATAGTTTGAGAAACTAGAACGGGCATCGCTGCTTGTGGTTGAACCCACAGTGATTGCATTGGCTGCACGTGCTGGTGAGTAATTACAGGCATTGCTATTGTCATTACCCGCCGCAACAACAAAGCTAACGCCTGAGGCAACTGCGTTATTTACTGCGTCATCAACCGCTTGAGAAACGCCACCACCCAAACTCATGTTAGCAACGGATGGGCCTGATGCATTGTTTTTAACCCAATCGATACCAGAGATAACGCCTGAATATGAACCCGAGCCGTTACAACCCAATACTCTTACGCCAACGATATTGACGTTTTTCGCTACCCCATATTCACCGCCACCAATTGTGCCTGCAACATGGGTACCATGACCGTTACAGTCTGTTGCATCATTGTCATTATCAACAAAGTCATAACCATGTGATGCACGGTTACCAAATTCATTGTGACTAATGCGAACACCCGTATCGATAACATAGGCCGTTACGCCAGTACCATCAAAATCATAATGGTAGTTTGAGTTTAGCGGTAGATTACGTTGATCGACGCGATCTAGACCCCAAGTTGGATTAGCTTGGTCGCCACTTGCTGTGATAGCTGGGGTCACTGTAACCACTTGGTCTTGTTCGATATAGTCAATATTTGGGTTATTAAGCAGACCTTTTAGTTGCTTTGCCGATGCATTAATCACCACACCGTTTAGCACGCCACCAAACTCTTTTGTAATGCTTACGTTATGTTTATTCTGTAACGCTTTAGCTTGCTTATTAGCGAAGGCTGCAACCGCTTTACTGTCTTTGACATTTAAAACAGAAGGTGTTGTGAACACCACAATATACTGATCATCGATTGCTTTGTTTGACTCTACGCTAAGTATTTTAGCGGCTTGTGCGTTGACTGAAGTCAAACCCGCTAATACTGCAAAACTAATAGCACTTAATTTACGCATTTTGTTGTTCCTTGCATGTTGTTTTGTTTAATTGTGTTTACCAATCTCAAGGTTATGAACTTATCTAGCTGCTGTAGACGCGTTATTCACCAAAGTTCAACGCTTGATTGCGTTTGTTTTGAGATAATGAACAACGCCAGCTAAATAAAAATTGCACATAATTTCGACTGGTTACACTAGGATAGAAGTAAAGTTTAAAAAATAAACAAAAAATATAAAAAAAATTTACAATGTGTTTTTTAATGCATAGATTAGCTGACCAAATAAGCGAGAGATTTATGCTTGTTCTTTATATATTGTAAATAAATACAATTAGTTAATTTTGATTTTAGGGAGGGGTAACGCGACAGGGTAAGAGGAATAAATAGGCTAGAAAAATTCCAAATAAGTATAGGGTATGTGATTTTTTGTTAATTTATCTTTACATTTAAGCTTGGTTTTTGACTTTTGAATTGTTAACAAGGACAATGCCAATCAAGGTGAAAACCATGCTTATTATTAAACTTGGTTGATACAGCTTTAACTTCTCTTTGATCCTCATTTTCCATGCCGCTTTGTTGAATATCGCGGTTATATAACCTGAGGTTTGGATAAGGAATGTTCCAACTCATTGTTTCTAAAGAATAACTTAGTTTTTTCCTTGTCTAGCCAGAGAGTTTTAGGGAAAACAAGGCGAATTTACGCACCAATAGCTGGCTATTGGAAGTGAATTCAACGCAGTTAGCGCTAAAACTGGCTGCTAGAAAGGCATTAATTATCCGCAGCTCAGGTTATATAGCAACTTTAAAGCCACTAAACCATCCCAAATTAAGCCCTTTTTGCAGTAACTGCATCACCATTGCTGTGCCTTGTGCTAAATCATCACTTTGCTCAGCTGCGTATTCACAGACAAAACTAAACGGCAGCGCGTTCTTCATGCTTTGTAGACAAGCAAATTCGGCTGCCGTTAACGAGTGATACCCAGTGCGCATATCGCGCTCTCTGGCGAGTATCCAGTAGTTTGGTTTTGTCGACACTTCAGGGACCGGTGTACTGTTCTTTAACGCTTGCCAGCTGTCGACCGCATTATGTGTAAATCCCAATAAGTGAACGCTGGGGTGAAAAGTAAACTGCAAGTTTGGAAAGTGTGCTGCTGCAATTTTTTGTAGGTGCACAAGTCCTAATTGAGGCGCATCTTCTGCGTCAAATGCACTGAGTAATGTACGTTCAAATTGTGCGATTTCAGTGAGAATAGGGTAGAGCTTAAATGGCTCAAATTGACTTAAATATTCAGGAAGCGCGTCGCCAAACTGGCGCAATGAGGTCGAACGCGAAGGAAAGTGCTCTAGATAGCCCGAGAACATCTCATCAAACAGGGCATCACCCAAATAAAAGCCAAGAATTTCATGATCTTGTTCTAACACTTTTTTTAATCTGATGTGGTAAGCGTTAGTGTATATTTGCGCACGTTGTGCGACATTTAGGCCGCTTTGATATTCAATTTCAGCTATTAATTGGCTGTCATCGCCTTTTAGCATTGCAATAAAGGCGTGTTGCAGCGCGGCGAGATCAGCCATATGTTCTCAAACTGCTAGGGGCTATTCCTTTGGCTAAGTTCAGCTCTTGTAATAATCCCGCGAGTTCAGGAAAGTTATCATCACGTTCAATCATGGTGTTAATAGGGGATCTGTTTTGAGTGTATTGGCGATACAAACTCCACACCTCTTCGCAAATAGGTTGGTCGTGCGTATCAACAATATGTGTACCAAAATCGCTGTGGCCAGCCAAGTGAATTTGTGCGACCGCTTGTGTTGGTATGGCGTTAAGGTAAGTCATTGGGTCGAATTGATGATTGCGTGAGCTTACATATACGTTGTTGATGTCGAGCAATAACTGGCATCCGGTACGCTGGTGCAATTCGCTCAAAAACGCCCACTCTGTCAGTTCAGATTGTTTGTAGTTTAAATAACTTGAGACATTTTCAAAGATCATTGGACGCTCAAGGTAATCTTGTACTTGATTGATTCTTGCGGTGAGATGTATCAGCGCTTCTTCAGTGTAGGGAAGTGGCAATAAATCATGGCTATTAAACTCGCCTAAGCTGCTAAAGCAGAGGTGATCTGACACCCATTCGGGTTCAACCCGTGCGATGGTGCGTTTAAGTTGCGCAAGGTAATTCATATCTAGGGGCGAAGTACTGCCTATCGACATCGATACTCCGTGCATCACAATGGGGTAGTGCTCTTTAATCTGCGAGAGGTAATACCAAGGCTTGCCGCCGTCGACAAAGTAATTTTCAGAGATAATCTCAAACCAATCTACTTGGGGTCGGGTGTCGATAATAGCGTCAAAATAACACGTGCGTAGGCCAAGACCAAAGCCCAGAAAGGGTACTGACATAATTGCGCTCTTTTAATGCATTGTGCGTGTTTATCTATTGCAATAATAATCATGATAGATAAACACGCGCCGAGGTTAAAGCTTATTAGCTTTCCGCTTTACCACCAATGTCAGCACAGGCCTTTGCTGGCATGCTGACAAATCCAGTCCCTTTGCAAGAAGCGTGTCCCGCACAAGCATTACTTGCGGTTTTACAATCGTTATGGCCTCCGCAAACGTTGACATCGTGGCAGTGCACAAGGTCGGCCTTTGCGACACTACCAACCCATGCGTCTTTTTGATTGCCACCGACATCACTGCACGCTTTACTCGGCATGGCAACAAAGCCAGTGCCTTTGCAAGAAGCTTGTCCTGAGCAGGCATTACTCGCGGTTTTACAATCGTTATGCCCGCCGCAAGTATTGACGTCATAACAATGCACTAAATCTGTTTCAGCTGTCGCAGCTTGTGCGTTTGTGGAATTGTTTTCTGTGCTATTACAACCCACTAAACCCGCTACCATCATCGCCATTGCAGCGCCCGTTAATGCTTTCATTTTTTTAATCCTCTTTGTTATCTATTAACGTGCTTAGCTTCGGCCAAGGGGCTGCTTATCTTTCAAGTTTGTTTTTGCAACAGTTTGATTGCCATTTATACAAGGCAGAGCCAGCGTAGCATAGTTGTTCTATGTAAGTCTGGCGATAACACAGTAGAAATGCCAATCAAGCGCTGCCCTTCGGGTTCACCTGAGTGTGCTTCGTTCTTTGTTGCTCAACTTTAGCTTAGCCCACTATGCGGCAAGTCGAGCGCCGCGATCAAAACTCACTCAGGAGAACGAAAATCAAACAGCAAAGGTAAGCAGCCCCTGGGATTATCGAAACGCAGTCACGTTATAAAAGACCTAGTAACCGCAAGATCCATTTCAGTGTAGAAGAAAAAATGGGGGATAAAGTTAAATCTTACGAAAATAGGAAGGTGTTAATCCCGTCCAGCGCTTAAATGCACGGCGAAAATTAGTAATGTCGCTAAACTGTAAAGCGGTTGCAATTTGTTCATTGGAATAGCCTTGCTCAGTCACGTAAAACATGGCTTGTTGACGATGCAGTCTGTCTTTTTCGTTAATAAAAGTAGTCTGATGTAGCTTGAGTTTACGTTTGAAAGTTGCAGCGCTCATGCCCATCATTTCGGCGATTTGCTCACTATGATATTTAGGATATTTTAATTGTAAGCGATGCAGTTGGGCGAGAAATCCACGCTGTGGTGAGGGCAAGGCCTTTAGCTGCCGAGCCACTAAATAAGGAAAAGTGCCAATTTGTTGCTGCGCTAAAACTTGGTTACTCATTACAACCGCAAAATCACTGTGATCAAAGCTGTAAGCTAGGTGTATATGGCTCAGGTATTGCGCGACTTGTTTTGGCTTTGTATACGGAAACTGCAATGTTAATGTGGTTTCTGGGCTACGCCACTTAAGGTAGCCACAACAAAGGCTTGCCATTGCTTCGCATAAAAATCGAGTGACCGCAGGCTTACCTTCTGCAATGGCGGGTGAAAACAGTAAATGGCAGCTTGTTTCCGTCTGGAGTTTTCTAACGTGGTAAAAAGGTAATATATCCAACCCTTTAAGCAGAAGTACTTTGAGTAATTGCTGTATGTTGTGGCAATTAAATAGCAGCTCGGCATGGTGACTGATCAGCGTATTAAGTAGGTATTGGCCGTAAATAAAACTGACTTCCTGACAGCTCGCTTGACTGACAAGGTTGCTTACAATTGTTTCAAACTGCTCATAACTAATGCAGGTTGGATTAGCGTGCAGATCGGTATAAAACAACTTACTGCCTTTCAAAATGATGTCTGCATGTACACCGCGCTGGGAAGCCAACTCCACCAAGGGGAGTGCAAAGTAGCGACTCGCAAGTTGTTTTGTTTGGCACTCAAAATAGAACATTAAGCCGCAGCTACCTTGGCCTGATTCAGCTCGCTCACAAGCGCTGCTATCAGAGGTTCAAATTCACAGTGTTTGTCATTAACTTCGATACAGCTCCATCTCACTGCACTATATTGTGGCTGGTTTTCACCATCATCATAGTTGGCATGGCGGGCGATAAATTCGGCCGCACGGTTAGCAAAAGCTTGGGCTTGAATATGGTTGCTTTGCGGGTGAACGACCACAAATTTATCTGCCGCAAAACGACATAGCAGATCACTCTCTCGCATGCTCAAAGAGAGCATATCGGCAATATCGCGCAGTAACTGATTACTTTTTTGCATACCATGCTGGCGAGAATAAGCGGCAAAGTCACATATATCGAATAGCGTTAAGCAAAATGGGCTATTGCCATTGGCAAGGCGGGATTGTTCGTGGCGAACTTGATTTTGCATATACTCTACGCTGTAAAGGCCGGTGACAAAGTCGGTCATGCTGTGGTCACGATAAAAACGCTCTTTTTTCATTAAGGTTTGATTGAATATGCTTTGTTCTTTATACCAGTAATAGGCTGAAATACTCATCAGCACCATGCCAAAGCAAGCAGGGATCGCTTCAAAACTGGTTAAATAATGGGGCGTGAATACCACCATCTCATCCAAAAAATCCCACAGCATAGAAACATACATGGCACTCAACCCTGCAAACAGTAGGTTAGTGACGAGCCCTTTTGGTCGAGTGAGCAAGGTCACCGCAATCCAAATCAGTGTCATCAGTGTGAGGCCGCCTTCACCAAGGCTATCGAGCCAATTGACGTCCGACAGTGGTCGCAATACTGAGGTATAGGCCGTGATGGTAATGGCAACCAGTGTGAGTAGCACTAGTAGCAACCACCGTGATTGATGAAGTAAAAAAGGCTGAAGTTTCATATTTGTTGTCTAGTCAAAATGTAGAGCGATATAGTAAAAATTTGCGCTTGGTGCTGATAGGGTCAATTTAGCTCAGTAAAGGCGATGTTTTTATGACAAAAACCGCAACACTTTTGCATAACAGCAGCTAGCAAAGCGATTGTTATTCAGAGTTCAGGTTAAATATCGTTGCCAAAGTCCTATGGGCTGGGGGTCATATCGGCTCAAATTCACGAGTTCGGCTGGCATAAACGCTCTGTTAAAGGCTGCAGCGCACTCAAGTGAAATAAAAGCGTCACGTTTTCGCACTAGGGTAGCCGCGACGTTTTAGCGGGGCGCTAAAATCCTACTCAACCTGTGCGAGCAAATAATGAAAAAAAATCTACCGACAAGCTTTACGCTTTCTGCTGTTGCGATGATCTGTGCTGGACTGACGTTAAGCTCAGCTGCAAATGCTAACACCCTAACAGGGCAAGTTAGTTCCGCATCGCAAAAGAGCCACTTTCAAGGGGCAAAAGTGGTGATCAAAGAATTAGACCGAACTCTTATCTCTGAGCGAGATGGCCGCTTTACGGCAACCAATCTCCCGGCGGGTAATTATACGCTTGAGATAAGTTATCTTGGCGCTGAAACAGTGACAAAAAGCATCACAATTACTGATAACCAAGTCACCGATGTTCAAGTACAGCTTGGTTCTCAATCAGGCCAAATGGACGATATTATTGTTGTAGGGCAAAGAGCCGGACAAGCAGGTGCACTAAACCGACAAAAAAATGCCCTCTCACTTAAGTCGATCGTCAGCGCGGATTCCATCGGTCAGTTGCCGGATCAAAACGCAGCAGAAGCACTGCAACGTCTGCCTGGACTTTCTATTCAACGAGATCAAGGTGAAGGCCGTTTTGTGGCAATTCGTGGGATCGACCCAAACCTCAACAACGTGACCATCAATGGTGCCAACGTGCCTTCTCCTGAAGCGGGCGTGCGCTCGGTGGCGATGGATGTCATCCCAAGTGAATTGGTGCAAAGCCTAGAGGTGAGCAAAACGGTCACACCGGATATGGACGCATCAGCTGTGGGCGGTAGCATCGAAGTAAAAAGCCTCAGTGCTTTTGACCGAGAAGGGCAGAGCTACAGTGTAACTCTACAAGCGTCACACAATGAACAGGTGAGCGAGACCAGCCCAAAAGCGTCGTTTAGCTTCACCGACATTTATGCCGCAGGCAAAGAGTTGGAAGTTGGGGTTGCAACGGCGGTATCTTGGTTTGAGCGTGAATTTGGTTCTCATAATATGGAAACCGACGGCGGCTGGATGGAACTAGAAATGGATGATGTGAACTCAGGAGAAGAAGTGAGCTTCTTTGGTGCTGAGGAAATGGAGCAGCGCCACTATCGTATTACGCGAGAGCGTTTAGGGGCGGCACTGAATCTTGATGTGCATCACAAAGGGTTTAACAAATACTACTTACGCACGCTCTACAGCAAGTTTTCTGACGATGAGTTTCGTCAACGCAATGAGTACAAGTTTGACAAAGGCGATGTATTTGCCGATGAGCTAAGCCAAAATGCGGCTTATTTCTCAGGTGCAGAAATGGATAGAGATACCAAAGACAGATATGAAGAGCAAAGCATTTTATCTGTGGTTTTGGGCGGTGAAAACTTAGTGCAGGATTGGTTTATTGAATACAGCATTGGCTACTCTAAATCAGATGAAAGCGAGCCAAATCGCTTGGATACCTCATTTGCTGGAGAAGATTTTGCGTTAGGGTATGTACTGGATGATAAGACACCCACGCTTGCAGCGGATGAAGCTTCTCAGCAGCTTAGCAATTTTGAAATCGATGAAATTGTCTGGGAGAACAACCTAAGTGAAGATGAAAATACTAGCTTTAGACTGGACTTAACTAAAGACTTCACTTTACTTGGTCACAATGCGCAAATTAAATTTGGTGGTAAATATGCCGACCGTGAAAAGTTTAACCGCGTTGACGCCAAGCTATATGACGGCGGCTTTGATGACCTAACGGCGAAAGACTTTGCCGCCAACGAACCTGAGTATGATCTTGGGGCCTTTGGTCCGGGTTTAAGTCGCGGCCAGATCCGCGACTACTTCTACAGTAATCGCAGTGCCCTTGAGCTAAACCAGCTTGAAACTGACATTGAAACACAAGGCCGCTCATACACCAGTGAAGAAACCGTCACCGCGCTCTACGCCATGCTGACGGTCGACATTGATAAACTCAATGTTATTGCAGGCTTTAGATACGAAGACACAGATTATGCAACGAGTGGTAATCGTGTTGAACTCATTAATGATGAAGTGAATGACGTTGAGCGCGTCGAGATCAACCAATGGCAAGTTGAAGATAGCTACGACCATTTATTACCAAATTTAACATTACGCTATGAAATCAGCGATAAGCTGATCACCCGTTTTGCCTATACACAAACTCTTGCGCGTCCAAGCTTTGAAGATGCAGCAGCATTTCAAATCATAGAAACAGAGACCACAGAAGATGATGGCGAAATTGAAATTGAGCGTAAAGCCGAAGTCGGAAACCCAGACTTAGACCCATACAAGTCAACAAACTATGACTTCTCGGTAGAATATTACCCCGGTGCGATTGGCGTGTTATCTGCGGGCGTTTTTCACAAAAACATCGATAATTTTATTGCCAAAGCTGAGGTGCAAGATAACGGTCAGTGGCAAGGCTATAAAGAAGTTATTCAAAGCGTTAATGGCGGCGCCGCTGAACTTACAGGGGTGGAGCTTGCGTACACGAAGAACTTTCAAAACGGTTTGATGCTCTCAGCTAATGGTACATTTATTGACGCTGATGACAATCTACCAAATCAATCCGACACCGTGGGCAACCTGATGTTTGGTTATGAAAATAGCCAAATAAGCGCAAGGTTAAGTGCGTCGTACAAGAGCAAAAGCTTTTTGTTTGAAGAGAACAAGCAGCGCGTTTTCCAAGACGACCATCTGCAACTCGATTTAAGCATGAAATACTTTTATACCGAGCAAACTCAGCTTTATTTCAACGCGATCAATTTAACCGACGAGCCGATGAGCATTTATCAAGGCGACACTCGTTACAACTACCAATACGAAACCTATGGTCGTTCATTTGAGCTTGGAGTAACGGTAACGTCCTTCTAAGAGAGCAGTAAAGGTGGGTGTCCTAGTAAAAGCATTTCTTATATTTATTTAAAAGGTGTATTAAAAGGACACTCATCATATCGAGCTAGAGTCTTAGGTATAGGATGTATTAAAAGGACACCCACCTTATTCAGGGTATTAGCAGGACACCCACTTATTTATATGCAGGAGGATGCAGTGGTAACAATGAAAATAACATCAATAGCATTACTATTCGCGCTTAGTAGCACAGCGCAGGCCGCGGAAAATATTAACTTTCTGGCTTTTGGTGATGGCGGCTATCACCCAGATTATCCAAAAACAAAGCACATTAAATCGCCTAAAAATAAGGCTGAATTTATTGCTGCTGAAAAGGCGGATTGGTTAGAAGAACATCGCCCGCTCGAAGAGTTTAATCATGCGCCTATCTATATTTATCCGGGAACCGAAACCGCAACGGAGGAAACCGGTGCGTTGGTGGTTGGACAGGCAATGGCCTCTTTGTGTGAGAAAAAGCCATGCGACTTTGCTATTCAGCTTGGTGATAATATCTATCCTGATGGTGCGGCGGCTAACGATGGCAAAGACGACCAAAAGCGTATGGATGACTTGATTTTAGGGCCGCTAAAGCCACTACTTATTCAAAACCCAGAGTTGGTTGTGTACTCAGCATTAGGCAACCACGATTGGAAGACGTCTCGTCGCGGTGTGAAATTACAGACCGAATGGATGGCTAAGCAAGCTAATTTTCACATGGATGGCAAAGGTTATTACAGCTACACCTTTGGTGAGACAGGCAATAATGTCGAGTTTTTTGTACTTGATACCAATATGCTACTCTCAGGTCAGCATTATTACGAAATTCCACTAAAACCGGACGGTAGCGAGCAGGGATTGGCGAGTGCACTGGCAAGCGGACAAGCTGAAGTAGAAGACATTGAGAAGCACGAGCAACCTGTCAACGGGGAAGATCACAGGCAATTGGCTTGGCTTGCAAATGGGCTTAAAAACTCAACCGCAAAATGGAAAATTGTATATGGACACCATGTACTTTGGTCTATTGGTGGCACCAAGTACGATGAAGCACATGTATTACGCCGCTTAATCTTACCCGAACTATGTGAGTATGCAGATGCATATATCGCAGGCCATGAGCATGATTTGGAACTGTTAACGGACGACTGCTCACGTGTACTCCCCGGAAACACAAAGCCTAAGTTACCACTTATTATCAGCGGCGCCGCATCAAAAATGCGCGGCACGCATACACCGCTTGCCAACTATCAAGAAAAGCGTTACCCAGAGTACGACCTAGTCTGGAATAAAGCTTTTACTTGGGGTTTTGCGCATATCGAATTAGACAACCAAAAAGACATGCTCAATGTATCGTTTTACTCAACGCCAAACGATTTAAGCGGTCAGCTGGTGCCAGAGCAAAGCTTTAGCTTCGCTCACCGCAGTAAGTAACGGATCAGCAGGCGATAAACATGCGGTTTTAAGCAATTAAAAAGGGTGAAATACAGATTAAATGTAATACTGTGTAATTGGTAACTGCCGTTTTGATGAACTAGATTTAACAGGAGTTTTACATCTTAAGGAAAGCATCATGCTACCGTCATCAATTACACGCACTAAACTCCAATTACTTGGAATGTCATTATTGCTTGCTACAAGTACACTGGCTGTGCCAAGTGCGCTTGCTTACTCGAACGATACTTCTTGTAAACCGAATAACGATTGGTTTGGCAGCCCTGTGCCAAACCCTCCTGAAGGTGCAAATAGTCCCTTTGCATTTAAAGACGGTAAAGATCTCTCGACAAACTGCGATTTTCATCGGTGGTCGTGGAATAAGTTTCTTTATTTAACGCAGCCTGACAAGCGTGCTCCTGGTGGCTTGTTGATGTTTGGTTCTGGGTTTTGGCAGGTTGATAATGCGCTAAAACCTTATTTTGCCCCTTGGAATGATTTATTAAATCCAACCGGACTTCGCCCCGCAAATGTGTTGATCCTTGAAGATATAAATCAAGCTGGATCAGATGGCGTTATTTACAGCAAGTTTGGTGGGACGCCCGTACATTATTCGATCCACGTTAACGACACTTATATGAAGTCAGCAACCTCCCACCCTAAAGCAGATAGCAAAGCTGAATTTGCTGTGGGGTCGGTTGAGTTAAAGGTTGCTTGGATGGATGTCAAAGCGCTGCAGCAAGTCTATCCAAAGCTTGATTTAGCTGAGCATTTTTATATTCGTAAAGCGGTTTACCAAAAAGACAATAAATATAGCGGTACGGGAGAAGTAGCGCTCGTTGGCATGCATGTTGTCGGTGTGGTTGAAAATCACCCAGAGTTTATTTGGGCGACGTTCGAGCATAAATTGAGTGCACCAGATTACTACAGCTCTGAGGGAAAGTTTAAGAAAAGCACGGCTTACTTACAGCAAGATAAAGTAGTGAGTAATAGTCACGATCTGCTATTTTATCGGGGCGGAACTGAGGTGCAAAATGCACATTTAACGTATCCAGCTTCTGAAACTACGACCAACACGTTTCGTTTATACCAATACGGCGTGCCAAACGGCAATCCATATATAGCGGGCAATAACCCTGAGCTGGTGGGGAGTCAGACACAACAAGCTCAAGATGAAACTAACTTCAATAATATTACTGAACTAAATAGCTTAGTGAATGTAAAACTGGAACAAAAGAATCCAGTTTGGAGTAACTACTTTTACGCCGGATCAATCTGGCTGAGCACGCAAGATTACGATTTTGCAAATGGCATTAGTGGCAATATTGTGGGTAAGGGAGCCAACGAGGCGTTACGCGGCTCATTGGCGGTTGCCAATATCACTATGGAAACTTATACCCAAACTTTCAGCGATGTCACTGGCAGCGAGCCACAAATTAAACCAGCTAACTGTTTCAGCTGCCATGGTATAAGTGCAGGTAAATCAACGATGCAAGTAAGCCATATTTACAACAACTATTTAAAGTTAATGCAAAAGAGTCAGTAAATCAGGGTTCCTGAATGCGCACAGGCTCAAAATAGTAAGCCACCGATTTTAGCGGTGGCTTATTACTTCAAGGAGTTTAATCAATTTGCTTTGTGGGTTGCTTTATCTTTTGCATTAGAAAGAACAAAAGTCCTATAAAAATGATATTGATGAAAGCCATGATAAGGGCTACTTGATCCTCTGAGTGCCCGCGAAAGTCAGACAGCAAATCAGCAAAGATAAATAGGCTATAAAACGTACCTGCTATATTTAAGCCCCATCCTACAAAACGGGATGTCTTTACAAGCTGAGTGTAATCGCTAAGCTTTGCCATAATAAAGTGATACCCATACATCACACCAACGGCTGCCATCATTAAGCCGACTGCTGCATTGTCGCCTCGTTTATTTAAATAATATGCATCAAAACATAAAGCACCAACTGCAAATATGCCTATCAAAATAACAATGGCCTTAATCAAAAATTCAGCGACTGGGTTGGGCTCTCGCTTTGTTGAAACTTGAGATCTTGTCATCGTAACTTGCTGACCATTTCGTATTACTTGTTGCGGCTGTTGTTGATAAGCTTGACCATATTTGGGTTGTTGATTTTGCACACTCACATCAGTGATTGCACGAGTAGGCGTTCCTTCATCTAGAATATGCTCAACGCATTTCTTAATTAACTTTTTTATTGTCACAAAAACTCCTTGTTATAGAGATTAATTCGAGTATTACCAAAACACTTTATCTAACGGACGGTTATTTTTTAAGTCATAAAAGGGGGCTTGTTTTACTAAATCTTCGCCTAATATTTGAATATGGTCTTGGTGGTCAAGATAGGGGCTCTCTATCGTTTCTTGCCAACCCTTATAAAACGAACTTGGTATGGGCTGAGTGGTATCCATAAAACGGTGGATTTCACTCCACAGCTGCACGCTGCTATCCATGTCCTTTGGCTCCCAATCGGTGGAATAAAGCGTTTGGCGCTTAAGTGTTTTTGGGTATCGCTGTGGGGCTAAAAACGCCAAGTTATGCATCACACCTTTACCCGAGGAGACCTTTACAATATACAGTTCAACTTCATCAAGTGTTAACGAGAAGCTCCCTTCGTTATTGCCAATGGGAAAAGTGACAAGGCCTGTATTTCGGAAGAAGTCGACCCTTAGCACTTCAGAAGTATAGTGTTTAATTCTATGAACTCTATAAAAAACGAAGCTCGCAAACGCCACTAACCCAATCATAAGGTAAAGGATATGAGGCTCAGACTCTTTCAAGTATACGGGGAGACAAACAAGCGCAAATATTGAGGCCATATAAGCAAAAACGATATTCGCTAGTTTCCCAGCTCGCGCAAAGTCAGCTCCGCCTAATGCGATACGTTGGTTCGATGAGAGCACGTTATTATCTTGCAAGACAAAGTCTGCTTTACTATTTACAGCCACTTTTTGCATGCCTTTACTAATTTTAAAGTCTCGTGGTATCGAGTCTTCTATTTTTAGCAGCGGTGTTTCTATTATCGGCCGATCATGCACTACCTTATCTACAGGCGCCGGAGGAGCTAACGTTTGTGTCTCCTTTTTACCCTCAGTTTCCATCACCTTTTCAACAATTTTCTTTACCAAAATTGCTATAAAAGCAAGAACTGATTGATTAGATTTTAACTTGTCTCTCATGGGTAGCCTTTCGTTAATTTAGGATTCGCTGCAACACGCCCGCAGGGCTCATGCCATAATCTTCGATTTCGACGTTAATAACTTGCTCAGCCCAAAGGTCTGACTTTTCTATATTTCCTTCTTCGTCTCTTTCTGATGCAGGTAACCTTAACTCTTGAGATGAACCAGAGTATATTGTTGCTCCTTTGCCTTTAGGATATTTTCGACACCGCATTCTGATTTGAATTTTAGAATGATTGAATTTATCAAAATAGGGATAAAGTGCACTTTCTTCAAATTCAATAATTAAACCCGTTAAACTAGGATTAACGATGATATTGGTATTTTGCCAAAAGTAATCTAATGCGGTTTGAGCTTGTCCCGTGGGTGCAACAGCAATTAACGAGCTCCAAGGTTTTCCAGCTAATAGTGGGCGAATGTCTAGCTGAATGTCTAAGTAACCAAGCTCTGATTCTGGAATATGACCTGGAATTTGCACATTAAACTTTGCAACTTGGAACTTGCCTTTGGAGGTTACCTTGTCATATATCCGAGAGGGAGTGTGTAATTGTACAACAGATACGTCACTAAATATTTTTGGAGAAAATAACTGATCATAGAGACTATGAAGTGCATATTCGGGGTTTGTCTTCCAGCAGTAATAGGGGTTGTCACCAAACCAATCACGCTCGCCACCACCATATGCGTCACTGCCCCACGGGCAAGCTTTAATCCAAGCTTCTAGTGGTTCATCGCGTAATAGATAATAAATACCGTATCCAAGTACTACCAGAATGAGTCCTACATAGCCCAGTTTACTCATGGGATTTAAAATAACGCCTCTGGTAATCGTGGCAAGTATGGTTGGCGCCGTTTCAACTGCTAGCGCGACAAAGCCTGCTGTTGCAATACTCAGGCCTGCAGCGCCACCAGAGTCACCGCGTTTAAACGCGTAATAGGCATCAAAGCCTGACAACCCAGCACTATATGCAGATGCTAGGAGGTTTAATCTAGCTGTCCATGTAATGATGTTTGCTTTTTTTGCAAACTCAGGACCAAACTTACGAACGGCGCTGAGATTTCCTTTCGCCATTTTGTACTGTTGAAATTCTTGATATTGGCGCAGGCTAGGTAACCCAACTTTCATCTCTGTGACCATTGAGAGAGTAGAGAAATGAATCGCCGCTAGATCAGCAATACTACCCATGAAGTCAACGAGTTTTCTATCTCCACTAATATCCCAATTCAAAAAGGCTTGTCTAAAGTTAGCGACTTCAAAGATATATACAATACCGAGTATACCCGCCATTCCCCCCTTTAATGACTGCCCAGATACAGATTCTGTAACGGCCGCATTTTGCCATTTTTGTAAATTTGCGAGCCTATCAGACAACTTTTTAAGTGTTGCATGTTGATTATCTAGCTCTGTTGCATACTGTTTTGCCTCTTCTACAGCCGTATCATAAATTGCTTGGGCTGTTGATTCTGCTGACTTGGCTGAGACATCAGCACCAGTAATTTTTATCAAATATGCAATGGTTTTGTTTTTGCTTTCTATCGTTGTGATGGTTTCCGCTTGATTGAGAGACTGGGTTAGAAATTCAAGTCGTTTGTTTAAATTTAGTACGTCTTCTAACGATAGTTTGAGCTTAGAACCTCTATATCCAACGTCTATTTTGCGTTTATTACTGCCGCGAATAATTTGGTTGAGTTCTTTAATTTGCTTTTCTGCAGCCAATTTTCGAGACTGAGGATCAAGTGGCATATACCCTTCAGGAAAATTCCCGTTGAGGTAATCTTGCACTCTCATTTCCACTTCAACTAAGTACCCAGGTGCTGATATATCGACCAAGCGCATCAAAGGTTGCAACACGTCCGCTTTTGCATCAATGAGCTTTGCAAACGGATACTTCTTCCAAGCATTGTTTACCTTCACAAAAGAGTTGACCTGTTTTCTAGAACGACTGACTGCAACTTTTGCTTTAGCAAATTTAGCCTCTAACTCTCGTAGACGCGCACGTTCCAGTTCTAATTGTTGATCAAGCTGCGCTCTGCTCATTCCGTGTTCTTGCTCTGTTAAGTTTTCAAGCACACTCTTCTTATACTCATACTCAGCACGCTTTTCTTGTAACTCTTTAAATGCTTTTGCTTTTTCTCTTTCAGCGTTGATAAGGGCTTGTTCTGACTGCGCTATCTCATGTTGTGTTGCATCCATTGCCTCACGAGTTTGGGCCTTTTGTTCCCCAAGCGTTCCCGTATGTGTAGAGAGGTTATAAGCGGCCTCTGGAATTTCGAATAAACTGCCAGCTAAACCCATAATCACTTGGGAGAGGCGGCGCCCCATTTGCTCACTCTCTTCTTGTGGCAAGACGGCTTCTTGATCATGGATCTTTTGTATTTTGGCGCTAGTTAAAGGCAATGCAAAGCGATCATATTCCGCCTTTTCGTAGTCATGTAGTTTGTCGCCTGTGGGCTTTGGAAACAAAAATTGGGTGATTTGCTTAGCTGGTTTTGTTGGGTGTTGACCCAGACATTGCAGGATAAAATCTTGCCCCTGATAGCCTGAACTTAACTCATGCCAAAACTCTTTGTCTGTATTAAGGTGTGCAAGCGGTGCGGCTGGGTGAGGCTTTAACGCGAGAAATACATCGGTGACCAAGTCGTATGCTTCAAAGAACCTCAGATCTGATTGGTAGGCATAGTCTTTGAAGCATTCAGTAAAACCTGCACTAAGAGATTCTTGGTTTAAGAACTCGACTAGTTCGTCAGAGATTTCTGCAATGCGGCGAGCAAGTTTTTGGAAGGTCTTTTCTTCCAAAAACTTAAAGAATTTATCTTCCTCTAAATGAGAAGTGCGCCAGTCTTTTAATTTATTGGCAAAGTCGACTGCGTCTTCATCTGACTCTACAAGCTTCTCTCCACTGCTTTGAATTTCAATGTCTTTATCTAAAATCGAATCGGCTTGGTGGTAAAAAACCTGCGCCATAAAGCTGGCGAGCTCATACTTAGCTTGTTGTTGCAGATCAATTTTACCGGTTGCACTATCTAACCCTGATAACTTGTTGAGTAAGTGCTGAATATCCGTGGTGAGATCTTGAATTTGTGACATGAAATATCGAGCCACATGGATCCCGTCAAAAATCGGCACTTGGGCGATTTTATCGCGCTCTGGAAGGTGCAGTTTTTGATGAAGTGTCGGGGTGTTAACAACTTTGCCTTGGTCGTTATAGCCTGTGGCAAATTGCCCTAAGTTATCCAGCTTAGTCATGCGCTGTGCTCTGAGCGCTGCTGCACCTTCAGGGGCAGGGCAATGTCTTTCTTCGTCAGCGAGTGGCGTGCCGGTATTTAAACGCGGATCCTGCTCATTAAACCCGCCAAACAACAAGACTTGCTCCCATGACCACTGTACTTCAGACCATGCGATTTCTACGCTTACTTCGTTGCCATTTAGTTTATGCGGGACGAGAATGCTGCTGGTTGGCTTACAAGTTGCTGCACGCGTGCCTTGCGGTCGTGAGTTTGGCTTACTGGCCGACTTTTTCCAACTTAAAAAACCTTTTTGCCAATACAAATTCACATCTGAGAATAGCGCCGGAGCGTCAAAGTCTTCAGGTTCGATAACTTGTAGCTCACGCCATAAATAGCCATCGACATAAATATAGATAAATCCGCTGGTTACTGGAGAGGCTGATTGTAGTTGCTGCTCTGGCGTGTCGTATAAAAATGGATAAATGTGTACCAGCTCAATGTCGGCATCGCTGCTTTGTTGGTCTACCGTGTTTGAAGTGTAGAGGGGAACCTTATAATAGCCTTCTTTTGTGCCATCAACCGAGGTGTCTTTGAGCATCAAAGACACCACTTCTTTGTCGCTTGCATAGCCCTCAAAAACAAGTTCTCTAAAATTACTGTTAGTATTGGTTTTGGTTGGTAAAGTGTGGCTCATCCTATCTTCACCTCTTCATCGCTAGGTTTGCTACTACCCGACACTTTTATATTGATCTTATTCGTACCGTCTTGGTTTAATGGCTCAGCGCCAAGCACTACATCAAGGCCTGCAGGAGTCGCACCGCCGGGCTGGCTCAATGGTGCGGGGGGCGTGTTTTTATTATTAGATACCATTAAATCTCCCTGCCTAACCGCCGGTTTTCCCTCGATGTAAACATCAAAGCTGCCTTGCAGAAACTCTGCTTTTTTACCCAATGTTCGGCTAGCGATACCTTTTTTATTACCAGGTTGATCTCCCGTACTTTTTGAAAAGTTAGACTTGATATTGGCCGCACCGTTACCTTGAATTTTTACTGAGCTGGCAACGCTTGCGGCGTCTGATGAGCGGGCGATGTTGCCATAAGGAATAGGCACAACCACTTTGCCTATCTTAGTCAAACAAACGTCTACTGTGCATAACACACCGCCGCTGCCGCTATGCACAGCGGTTCTACCGTTAATGAGAACGTTCGCGTTTGACACGATAGACGCTTGTCTGGCTTCGGCTTCAAAATCTCTGGCAACATCACTCTCAGTTCCTACTTGCCAACCCAGCTTAAGGGTTACCAAGTCTAAGAATGCTTGTGGGTCGCTAATTGGCAGACTCACATCCATCCCCGTTATTGGCTCAATATGCGGTAGAACAGCCGTTTGGTTTTGTTCATCCCACTGTGGTGGGTCGATGATGTAGTCAGGAATAAACGCATTGACCATTTGGCCTAAGGTAAAATCGCCGTATTTGGCTCTTTCGATTTCTTCTAAAAAGGCTTGCTCTCCCGCAGCACGGTCGGGAAATATCGCAATACGGTAGGCTTGTCCCAGCGCTTGATTTCGCTTTGCACTAATATTTAATGGCAGTAGGGCTGGATTGTTGTGTCTCCAAGAAGCTGAACCTGAGGTTCGTAATTTGGCAGTTTGCGCGTCGACATTGTATTGCACGCTCTGGGCTTCGTTGCCTGCACCGGCGCCGATAAAGCTCATTGTGTTGTCCTTAAATTATTCCTTTAGTCGCAGTTGTATTGATTTCACCTAATACAAACGGCGTAATTGTTCCGCATTGTCTGCGCTTTGTCAAAGTGTGAATTATTGTGAGCGTTTATTAACGTGAGCTGTATAAAACAAGTGCGAGTGGCAATAAAGGTGGAAGTGAGTGGATAAACCACCTTACTAATGCAAAGTGGTTTGGGTCGACTTGGATTGATAAGTTCTGGGAGTTAGGCAAAGCTTTCGTTGATGAGTTCTGCGTTATAGCCTGCATTACGAATAATAGCGATAACCTCGTCTTCTCCTTTGGTGCTTGAAATTTCAACGATTTTATCGTCTAGGCGGACATTCACTTGCGCTTGGCTATCAGCCGCTTGCATTGCTTCTGTGATTGCTTTTACACATTGACCACAGACCATTTTTTCTACTCTTAGTCTTAACATCATTATTTCCTTTGTGGATTAAAGTGCTTGCACTGTGAAGCTTCCCTTGATGGTAAGGTCAACTACTATTTAACAATAAGCTTCTGTTAGATGAATGAACAATTTTATTTGACCTTACCATGAGGGTAAGGGTTAGTGTCCAAAAATGAGAGTTAACGCGTTTGCGGAGATAGAAATGGACAAGGTAATAAAATTTAATGTATCAGGCATGACATGCGCCTCATGCGTTGGCCGAGTTGAGAAAGCCTTAGAGAAAGTGTCTGGCGTTGTCAGTGCTAGTGTTAATTTAGCATTGGAAGCAGTGTCGGTAGAGGGCAGTGCGGAAGTATCAGCGTTGGTGAGTGCGGTAAAAGATGCCGGCTACAAGGTCAATACCAGTGAAGTGCAATATCAAGTTAAAGGCATGACTTGTGCGTCTTGTGTGAGTCGAGTGGAAAAGGCGGCGCAAGCATTACCGCAGGTAATTAAAGCTGAGGTCAATTTAGCGACTGAAAAGCTCACCTTAACTTTAGTGGCAGAATTACCGTTCGCTGAAATAGAAGCCCAGCTTAACGACGCCGGTTACACCGTGGTGCAGCCACAAGCAGGCTCGGATGAGTCAAGCGAACAAGTTGCAGCAACTCCATTTTATCGTGCTGATTGGTTCCCAGCAGTGGCGTCACTGACACTCACTCTACCTATGGTGTTACCCATGTTTGCCATGCTGTTTAACCAAAACTGGATGCTCCCGGCATGGATGCAATGGGCACTGGCAACACCTGTTCAGTTTTATTTTGGTGCGCGTTTTTATCGTGCTGGATGGGGAGCAATAAAAGCGGGAACGGGGAATATGGATTTGCTGGTGGCTATCGGCACCAGTGCAGCGTATGGCCTTTCAGTGTATTTATGGTGGACATTCAGCGGTGAGCATGGCGCTCCGCATTTATACTTCGAAAGCAGCAGTGCCGTGTTGAGTTTGGTACTGCTGGGTAAGTACCTTGAACGCAGAGCCAAGCGGCGTACAACCAGCGCCCTTAGAGCGCTTGAAAGCTTAAGGCCAACAACGGCTATGGTCTGGCGTGATAATAGCTGGCAAGAAGTCCCTGCAGGGGCAGTAAAAAGCGGCGAACGACTATTGATCAAACCTGGTGAGCGTATACCGGTTGACGGCGTTGTAGTTGAAGGCCACTCACAGGTAGACGAAGCGCTTATCAGCGGTGAAAGTGTGCCTGTTTATAAAGCACAAACAGATAAAGTTACTGGTGGTTCGGTGAATCTTGATGGCGTGCTTGAAGTGGATGCAACCAGTGTTGGCGCGGAATCGACCCTAGCCAAAATTATTCGCTTGGTAGAGCAAGCACAAGGCGCGAAAGCACCAGTGCAAGCGTTGGTGGATAAAGTGAGTGCGGTATTTGTACCTGCGGTATTGGTAATAGCGCTCATTACATTTTTTGCATGGGGGCTAAGTACTGGAGATTGGCCAACAGGTATTCTGAATGCAGTGGCCGTTCTTGTTATTGCTTGCCCGTGTGCGCTTGGTTTAGCAACACCTGCCGCGATTATGGCAGGTACAGGCACTGCCGCGCGTTATGGGATCTTAGTAAAGGATGCTGGTGCACTGGAGCAAGCAACTGCCATCGATATGGTGATTTTTGACAAAACGGGCACGCTTACGGTGGGCAAACCTGAGCTTAGCAATATGCACACTTTTACGTATCATCAAAACGACGTGTTACAGCTAGCGGCATCGTTACAGCAATACAGCGAACACCCGCTTGCCAAGGCTGTGGTCAATAAGGCACAAGAAAAGCAATTGTCATTACTTTCTGTAAGCGACTTTAAAGTGGTGGCGGGTAGAGGTGTTAAAGCACAATACCAAGATAAAACAGTCTATTTGGGGAGCGGTTTTTGGATGCAAGAGTTAGGCTTAACTTTGCCTGCGCTACCAGAAGAAATACCGGGCGCTTCTTTATCTTGGTTAGTGAGCCAAAATAGTGAACTGAGTTGCGAGTTTTTGGCACTATTCTACTTCACTGACGAGCTTAAAGCTCATGCCTATACAGCGGTCAAACAGCTTAAGCAGCAAGGAATTAAAGTTGCAATGTTGACCGGAGACAGCCAAAGTAGTGCACAGTACAATGCTAAATTGCTGGAGCTGGACGATTATAAAGCGCAAGTACTGCCAGAGCACAAAGCTGAGTATATTGCTAATGCCCAACAGCAAGGTTACTGTGTGGCAATGGTCGGCGACGGGATCAATGACGCCCCAGCGCTGGCACAGGCTGATCTGGGTATCGCAATGGCAACCGGTACGGAAGTGGCGGTAAGCGCGTCGGCAATGACGCTGATGCGTGGCGAGCCAAGCTTAGTGGCATCTGCTTTAGCGATGGCAAAATTAACCTATCGCAAAATCAAGCAAAATCTATTTTGGGCATTTATCTTTAATGTCATTGGCATTCCATTGGCAGCACTGGGTTACCTTAACCCTATTTTTGCAGGTGCGGCGATGGCGGCCAGTAGTTTACTAGTCATTAGCAATGCGTTGTTATTGCAACGTTGGCAACCAAAGGAGTAAACGTCATGGAAAAACTGATCACAATCGGTGAAGCCGCGCAGCGTACAGGACTCTCTGCAAAAATGATCCGCCATTATGAGGCAAGCGGGCTACTAAAGTGCAGCAAAAGAAGTGAAGCGGGTTACCGGCTGTACGACTCGCAACAATTACAATTACTAGGTGTGATAAAGCAAGCACGAAAACTGGGGTTTCCTATTGCGCAGATCCAGTCTTTACTCGATTTGTTACAAAACCCAGACCGTACTAGCCGTGAAGTCAAATCGATAGCGCAGCATCATTTGAATGAGATTGAGCATAAAATCAATGAACTTCAGCAAATGCGTGAGACCTTGAAACAGCTGTCGGACAACTGTAGTGGTGACGAAAATGCAAACTGTCCAATTTTAGATGGGCTTTGCCAAAATAGCCTAAAGTAGCCGAAGGTTAGAATAGCCAAACGTTAAAAAGCCAGTCTTCAATGATGAAGACTGGCTTTTTTTGTTGTGCAGAATAGCACTAAGCCTCAAGTAATAGTCTTGACTGGGTAAGTGCGAGCAGTGCACTTTGTAATCTTGGCAGCGCCGCTTCAATTTCACTCGGTGAAATAGTACAAACGGCAGCGCGATACCAAAGCTGTGACGCTTTAGAACGACAGCCGAAACTGGCAAATGGCACCAGTGCTAATCCTGCGCTATCAATTAAATACCGACTGACTTGATCTGCATTTTCTAGTACGTTTCCATCGGGGGTTTCCATATTGATGGCGTCGATCTTCAAGGTCATATAAATGCCGGCATTTGGTATAAATGAATCGATTGCCATGCCTGCGCTTTTCATATCCTGAACACCCTGATGCAGTACCGCCATTGAGGCTAGTATTTTTTCTTTAAAGCCGGCTAAATAACTTTGTAGGTAGGCTTCATTTTGAAATAACACCGCAGTGGCAAGTTGCTCTGCCGTCGGGGCCATTGCACCTATATGTTCTTGGATCACCAGCATTTTTGCTATCACTTCGTGTGGGCCTGTCGCCCACCCAACTCGAATACCTGTTGCGGCAAAAGCTTTGGTGCCGGCATCAACCACTATTAAGTAAGGCTTGATATCTGGGCAAAGCGACGCCGGATGATAATGCTCAACCTCTTGCATTGTCAGCATCCAGTACACTTGGTCGTAGATAACATAGAGTGGTTTGGCGTTTATCGCTCTGCGGCGCGCGTTTTCTGCGACAACCATGTCGCAGATTTCACTGAGCTGTTGCTTTGAAAACATGGAGCCGTTAGGGTTTTGCGGCGAGCATAAGGTGATAAGGCGCGCGTCAGATATATGCGCTTGGAGCTGTTCCGCTGTAGGTAAAAACTGATTTGCTTCGCTGGTTTCAATTGGCACGTGCTTGCCACCACACATGGTGGTGTAAAACATGTTATTCCAAGAAGGAACAGGGTAGATCACCTTGTCATCTGCGCTCACTGTAGC
Source organism: Pseudoalteromonas sp. DY56-GL79 (assembly GCF_041414765.1). Taxonomy (NCBI): domain Bacteria; kingdom Pseudomonadati; phylum Pseudomonadota; class Gammaproteobacteria; order Alteromonadales; family Pseudoalteromonadaceae; genus Pseudoalteromonas; species Pseudoalteromonas sp. DY56-GL79. The sequence goes on from NZ_JANHZS010000029.1 coordinate 62,738, forward strand.
GAGCATTGCGGAATACAGCAAAGGTCTTGCACCGCCAGAGATCAGCATCTCTGTGTCTTGGTTGTAGCTGACGTTAAAGCGCTTTTTAGTTTGTTTTGCTACTTCATCGCGAAGTGATAACACCCCCTCAAGCGGGGGGTAATCGTTATGCTTGTTCTCGTAAGCTTGCTGGATCTGTGCGGTAAGGTAGTCGGGCATCGGAAATTGTTGCGTGTCAAAATCTCCAATGATCAAATCACAAATTTCTTTCCCCTTTGCAAGCTGCTCCTGCACGTAAAACTCAAGGTGAATAATGTCCGAGTAATCAAGTGCATTGGCTAAATTCGATAAGTTTTCCATTGTTATATTTTTCTCCTTAAGTGTTTGGTTGGGAATAATTTAGTATTATTTAAACGAGTAAAGTTAGCGCCGCGACTTCTCTAACCTTGTTGAGTGCGAAGTCAATTTCGGCTTCTGTAGTATGCCTGCCTAGGCTAAAGCGTATGGTTGCCTGTGCCAGTTCATCCGATAGCCCAAGTGCGGTTAATACGTGGCTTGGCGATAGATTGCTTGACGAGCAAGCTGAGCCGGTACTGACCGAAATGCTTTTCTTTAATAAGCTCAGCATTTTTTTACCGTCGGTGTCATGAAAAGAGACGTTACAAACATGCGGGAGTCTTTCTTCGCTCATGCCATTGACTTGCACCTGTTGTAGCTCCAATAAACCATCTTCTAGCTTGTCCCTTAGCTGTTCAACTTTGTCAATTGCGCCATTTCTTAGTTCTCGCTGTGCAAGTTCCACTGCCTTGGCAAAACCAACAATGCCAGGTACATTTAACGTGCCACCGCGTAGCCCTTGCTCGCTTCCGCCACCGGTGATCTGCGGTCTAATATCAACCACTCTACTGCCATGCTGATGTCTTAAATACAGGCCGCCAACCCCTTTAGGGCCATAAATTTTGTGTGCCGAGCAAGTTAAAATATCAATAGGGCAAGTGGTAAGATTGATATCGACCTTGCCTAGCGCTTGTGTGGCGTCAGACATAAATAGAATGCTATGTTGCTGTGCAATAACGGCAATGTCGTCAATTGGATTAATGGTGCCGATTTCGTTATTTGCGTACATCACGGTGATTAAAATCGTTTCAGGCGTGATTGCGGCCTTCATTGCGTCGATATCAAAGCTGCCATCTGGTAACGGCTCAAGATAAGAAACGCGAGCGCCTTCCTGTTCTAAATCTCTAAGTGTTGCAAGCGTTGCTGGGTGCTCAATCGACGAAGTAATAATGTGCTTGCCTTTGTGATTACAAGCACGAAACACGCCGCGGATCCCTAAGTTATTGCTTTCAGTCGCGCCAGAAGTAAAGATAAAATTTTCAGGTTGTGCACCAAGGGCATCTGCAATTTTTTCACGCGCTTGTTCGACCGCTTTATGGGCGTTCCAGCCATGTAAACCATACATGCTCGCAGCATTACCAAAGTCGTTACAAAAGTAAGGTAGCATGGCTTGTAACACAGCTTCGTCGCACGGTGTTGTGGCGTTATGGTCTAAATAGATAGGAAAGCGTAGCGACGCTTCAGTAGTGGACTTACTCTCTAGTGCTGTAATGAGTGACATAAAAAATCTCCGTATAAAATTGGGGCAACAGTCAAATTGAAGCGGATAAATGGGTGCGTTACGCTTCGCAAGCTTCGGCTAGGGTGCTGGTTTGGGTGTTAATGGAATAATCTTCCATATCAAAGTCAGACAAGAAGATATTGGAGATCTTAACGATATTGTCGCCAAGGCTTTCGTCTTGTAGGAAAAGTCCTAATGCTACTTCAGTACCGTTTACGACTTTGTGAAAGTCATCCATTTCAGAGAAGTCCATAATATGGAATACCCCTGCTTGAGGGTTCATTTTCAGTGCTTTTTGGTATGTGTCTTTATAGTGCTGCGCCATGATAAGCGGGCATTTTGCAGTCCATATATCCTTATCTTTTGATTCAGCTAAAACGATGTCTACTCCCTTACTGTTTTCGAATAGAATTTTAGTTACACCGTTGCTCGTTGCGAGTGACAATTGTGGGAAACTTGCTAAATCTTGCGAGATGATTTTACGTAAAGATTGGATCCCACGGTTTTTACAATTGCGCTCACCCTGAAGTACTAAGCGGTCGCGTTTTACAATGCTGTAATCACTTAACACGGCTTCTAGCTCGTCAGGTAATGGCGCAAGCCCTTGGCTGTCGGTGGTCATTGCTGGGGATGCAGAAATATCACAAGACTCACTACCGCACTGTAAGCCCAGATCGTCTATCAACACGCCAAGCACCACTTTAAGTTTTTTCTTGTGCTCTAAAATCGCGTTGTTCGCGACATTTAACACCTTTACCATTGAATCGATTGAGAATTCAGTAGCGGAATAACGCGGATCAAAATGCCCACCTTCTAGATAAAATGCGGAGACAGTAGGGTAGTGTTCAGCGACATCCATACGGATCATCTCTAGGAGTTTTTGCTCTACTTTTCCAACCATTTTTTCTTTTAATTTCATTTCGTTAGTCTCTATCTGTAGTTGTGTTAAAGGTGTTTAATACCTTTGAGTAACGGCCTAATTAGTTTGTTTACCGACAAGCATGTGCCAAACCGGTAACGCACGAAGTAATTAATTTCCATGCCCTACTAACAAAGTGAGGTTAATAAAAAGTCAACTTCACCTTAAGGATGAATCTACCAAGTTAAATAACTGTAAAGATTGCCACGGTGGTAAGGTCAATGTTTGTTTGCGTAAAAATTGAGTTTTTTAGAAGTTTTTTTGTGAAACTTTCATTTCAATTGTTTTAATCGAGTCAGCGCTAATTGGTGAAAAAGAAAACCAAGATCATGCTAAGTGACTTGTTTAATTAATAAACATCTTTTAGGCGGAATAAGAAATAAGTAGGACTATGCCGATTTCTTCACCGAGTTGAGTCATTGCCGTTTGCACGGCATTTGCGTTAATCAAAATAAATGCGATTAGCTAAGCATTTTGGCTAAAAACATTGGGTTACATATCTATGCTTGTTTAGGGAAAAGTGGTTTTTGCAGTTGCTGTAATGTCTCTGTAATCTCTTGTAACTCGGTGTAATAGATAAAATCACGACCCTTAAATATGCTTTTAAAGTAATAGCTTAAAGGAGCATATTAAAATGAATAAAGAACTAGATATTGCCATTGTGGGTGGCGGTGTATCGGGTGTATATAGTGCATGGCGTCTTCAGCAAGAACTTGGTGATACACATCGCATAGGCTTATTTGAATATAGCGATCGTATCGGTGGTCGTTTGTACAGTCGCACGCTTCCGGGGTTGCCCAACGTTGTGGCTGAGCTTGGTGGAATGCGCTTTATTCCTGACGATCATGTGATGGTGAGTACGCTGGTGGATGAGCTAAAACTCCAAACCAAAGACTTCCCAATGGGCTCAAAGCTGCCGTTATACCCCTCAAATGCAGAAAGCTCTCCTGAAGCAGGCAGTGAAAACAACCTCTTTTACCTGCGCGGACAATATTTTAGATATCGTGATTTCGCCGAGTGTCCAGATAAAATCCCATACAAGCTTGAAGAAACAGAGCGAGGCTATGGACCGGAAGATCTTCAAGTTAAAGTCATGAACCTCATCTGCCCGGGATTTGCCGATATGTCTCTTGCAGAGCAGATGAAAGTCAAAGTGTTTGGCAAGGAAATCTGGCGCTTTGGCTTTTGGAACTTGCTTGAGCATGTGTTGAGTAACGAAGCATATCTTTTTATGAAAGAAGCGGGTGGCTACGATGCTAATGTGGCGAATGCCAGTGCGGTTACTCAGTTGCCTGCCACTGAATATAGCGATGATACGGTATTTAAGACCCTCAAAGATGGTTTTCAAGCGTTACCGCTGAAGTTATGTGAAGAGTTTGCAGCGGCACCGGGCTGCCTTGACCGCTGTAAGCGCGTTAATATGTTGCATCGACTTGCAAAAATTGAGCTGCATGATTGTGGCGAGTATCGTTATGAACTCACTTTTCAACCAACACAAGTGAATAGCGGTGGGAAAGTGGTCGATAAAGATGCTCCAGCATATAGCATCAAAGTGAAGCGGCTTATTTTGGCTATGCCAAGACGCTCGCTTGAGCTGATTGAATCGCCGTTCTTTGACGACCCTTGGTTGAAAGAAAACATTCCGTCTGTGCTTATCCAAAAAGCGATTAAGATGTTTATGGCTTACGAGCAACCTTGGTGGCGCAGTTTGGGCCTTGTTGCTGGTCGCTCTGTCACTGACTTACCAATCCGTCAAACTTATTACATGGGCACGGAATGCGATCAAAAAGAATGCCTTGAATACGAGACCAACGAAAAAGGCGAACAGGTATGTAAAGTAGAGCATACCTATGGTGAGCCTAATACCAACTCGCTGCTAATGGCTTCTTACAATGATATTGGCACTATCCCTTACTGGAAAGGTTTAGAAAAGGGCGAGCATTACCAAGGCTATATGCCAGCCTATGGGGCACAAGGCTATACCGAAAATGAGATAGTACCTAAAAACCAGTATCAAATTACCACCGGGATGGTGGAAGCGGCACATCGCCAAATTCAAGCGTTACATAATCAAAAAGCACTCCCAATGCCATATTCAGCAATCTACCAAGAATGGGGAGATGATCCTTATGGCGGTGGCTGGCATGAGTGGAAAGCCAATTATCGTCTCGATGAGATCATGTGCAGAATGCGCCACCCTGTTGCGAGTGAAGAAATCTATATTGTTGGCGAAGCGTACTCCTATGAACAAGGCTGGGTTGAAGGGGCGTTAAATACGGCTGAATCAACATTGGCTGAGTTCTTTGCTTTACCAACGCCTAATTGGTTATCCAAAGACAAAGCCCAGTATGAACAGTGGCTTGAGTCACACCACAACTACTTACCAGTAGATTGCCGTAAAGGTGGGTGCTCATGTCAACATTCTGAGCAACAGCCAAATGCCAGTTCAGATACGCTAGACGAAGTCACAGAGTTCGCTTATCGAGGTATTAATCATGAGTACCGCTAATTTTACGGTTGCCGACCATTTACTGTGGCGATTAAAGCAGTTGGGCCTTGATAAGGTGTTTCAAGTGCCAGGTGACTATGTGCAAGAATTCATGACTGCTCTTGATAACTTTCCTGGTATTGACGCAATAGGTGATGTAACCGAGCTAGGGGCAGGCTATGCGGCGGAAGGATATTCAAGATACCGTGGAATTGGCGCGGTGTCGGTGCAATATGGCGTTGGCACGTTCAGTGTATTAAACGCCATCGCAGGCGCTTATGTCGAGCGTAATCCTGTTGTCGTTATATCGGCAAGCCCATCGGCTGAAAACCGTGTAGATATTGAAGAAACAGGCGTGTTATTTCATCACTCTACCGGTGACTATAGCGCTGATAAAAAGGTGTTTGAAAACGTCACTGTCGCCAGTGAAATTCTTTCGGATCCTGCTTCTGCTCCTGAGATTATTGATAATGCGTTACGCCTTGCCATGAGTGAAAAGCGGCCTATTTATCTAGAAGCATGGCAAAACGTGTGGGGCGCAGCTTGTGATAAACCAGATGGCCATTTAGTGATCCCAAAACCTGCATCTAATCCTGCGATGATGGCAAGTTTACTCGATAAAGTAATCAACCGGCTCAAAGAGGCTGAGAAGCCATTGGTATTATTAGGCATTGAGATCACGCGGCTTGGCATACAAAGGGAAGTCGAGAGCTTGCTCTGTAATCTCAATATTCCGTATACCACGACCACGCTAGCCAAATCAGTATTAAGTGAGGCGCAAGGGCTTGGGAAGGAGTTGTTTGTTGGCACCTATGCGGGTGAAGCATCATGGCCTGAAACGTTTGATTTTGTTAGCAAACGAGATTGCATTTTAGCGTTGGGAGCGATATTCACCGACGATTACCTGACCATGTTAAAAACGCAAGGTAACGAATTGATCCGCGTGAATATGGGTGAAGCAAGAATTGGTAACTGCGAGCGCTTTAGCGGTATCGATTTAGCACAGTTTATTGATGATTTAACGGTGTATATTGAGCATTATCCGATGCAGCATCGTGCGCATTGCTCGTTGCCGGAAAATCCCTATTTGAATAGTTCCGTACATGATTGCGATGCCATCAGCTACGAAAACTTCTTTTGCACATACCAAAAGCAGCTAGCCCAATGCCAAAAGGTGCGTGACTTCAACCTTATTTTAGGTGAAAGCTCTTCGCTTTATATGGCGGCGCGTTTAACTGGTATTGAAGAAAGTCGCTTTATTAGTGATGCAGCTTGGGGGTCGTTAGGTCATGAAACCGGTTGCTCACTTGGCACAGCCTTGGCTGATAATCGACGTAGTGTTGTGGTTGCCGGCGACGGTGGGTTTATGATGATGTGCCAAACACTGTCTAGCATTAGTCATAACAAACTCAATACTGCAGTGTTTGTAATGAGTAACCAAGTGTATGCAATTGAGCAGTCGTTCGTTGATATCTGTGCGTTTACTCCTGCGGGCGCATTTGCACCATTTGATGATCTGCATCGTTGGGACTATAAATCATTAGCGAATGCATATTTTGTCGAATATTTGAATGTAGAGACCGTCGCGGATCTAAATGGGGTTTTTGCTGCGCTTCATGAAAACCCATGTAAGCCGTACCTCATTAAAGTCAATATTGATAAAAAAGATCTCGCACCAGCGATACAAGATCTCGCCGAAGCCATTACGGGTAACAAAGTGGACGACTGTCCATGTGGAAATAGCACTGTGCAAGGAAACAACAATGCCTAAACAATCCAATAAACCAATCCCTGAATCTCAGTTAGAAGAAGCACAAAAGCGTATCTACCGCTATTGGCGCGCGACACAAGGATTTATACTCGCGTTAGAAAGCAAACATGGTTTTTCCGAAAAGCAGTTACTTACGTTATTGCCAACGGGTGATACTTCGATGGAGCGCTTTAGAGAATATCAAGCTAAAGCGCTTATATTTAACACACGATTTCAGTTTTCGCCCTCGGTGATTGTGATGTGTAATAACACCGATGATGTGATGCGCGCCTATCAAGAAGCGATAGCCTATAACTTACCCATTCGAGTGCGCTCTGGCGGTCATGATCACGAAGGGGAGTGCAGCGGCACTGATGTGGTGCTACTGGATTTAAGCGGTTTAAAAGACTTCTCCATTGAGAAAGAAGGCGATGACTATATCGCACATATTGGCTCGGGCTATCGGTTCTATCAATTAGTCCCAAAGCTTGCTGAATCTGGTTACAAGGATATTCCGCCGTTAACTATTCCGCACGGCACTTGCGCCACGGTTGGGTTAGCTGGGTATATTCAAGGCGGTGGTTGGGGCCCGTGGACGCGAGCAAAAGGGATGTGCTGTGAGTCACTCGTTGGTGCGACTGTTATTTTGCAAGATGGCTCAAGAGTTGAAGTCTCTGAAACCGAAAATAAGGAGATTTTATGGGCACTGCGCGGAGGCGGGGCGTTAAGTTATGGGATTGTGACAGAGTTTAGAGTCAAAGCTTTTGAGCTACCTGACGAAATCCACCGCTTTGAAATTAACTGGAATAATGAGGCAGTTGGCTCTACAGACTTAGCAACTTGGCAGCTGCTCAGCCAGTGGGAAGATGCGATTAACGATACAGGAAAGGATACCGAGAACTTAGTTGGTACTAACCTAAAAATCAACGCCATACCAGATATTAGCGAGAGTGAAAAATCATCTGGTTACGAAAAAACGTTAGCGCACCCAAGCACTATGTACGGTTATTGGCAAGGCTCCGAAAAGGCGCTGCTTCAGTTTGCTAAGCAGTATTTTCCCACTGCTAAAGTGCAGGTGATGGGCACGGACACCAAGCAGAATTATAGCGAAGCATTGATGTCTGACTGGTCACGAAACTCCTTGGCTAATCTCAAAAAAGTGGGATTAAAAGGAACGCTAGCTGCAAGCCTTGATGGCGAACCATTTACACCAGATTTTGATGCCCCAGCGCCACACAAGATCACCTCAAAGCTAGTGCGTGAGTCTGGCCTTACCGAACAAGGCAAGTTGGCGCTATTGCGTTCACTCACATCGCCTTTACTGTTTGCACAAAATGCCCCACTTGGACTATTTAGTTATGTCACTTTAGGAGCCATTTCGGGTAAGTTTTATGCCAATGATACGTGTGATGATGCTAAGGAGCGTGTTGCCTTTCCTTATACTACTGCGCAGTACACCATTCAATACCAAACTTGGTGGAATACCGAGTTAAAATACGACGGCAGTTACGACAGTAAACGCCTTGGTCAAGCAAACCCAGTATACCGCTATGTAAACCGTGCGCTTGATTGGATTGACGTTAGCCGCGACACCACCATTGAAGGGGCATACGGCGCGTTTATCAGCTTTAAAGACGCATCCATCCCGACGAAGACCTACTTCCAAGAGAATTATGAAAAACTCATTGAAATCAAAGAGGAGTATTCGGGTTTCACAGTTAAATTAGACTGTGGTAAAAAGGTTTACGTTAACTTTAATCGCCTAAGAACCCGTAAGACAATTATTTAACAGTGCTAAATGTGAAGAGCAAAAAGCCAGTATCGGCTTTTTGCTCGGTTTCATCTTTAGGTAGGAGCTGTTTTACACAGCGATCTTGTTGTTTTTATGTCGGGCTTTGGGCTTAGGTTAGAGGGATAAATTCTTCAACGAGTATTTGTCGAAGCACATAAACCCTCGGTGGATAAACCGCCTTATATGGACTCCTCCAATTGTACAAGCCACTTTTAGCATTATTAGTGTGATTGCGTGCTTATATCCGGGCTCTTG
>NZ_JANHZS010000002.1:0-39731 GCF_041414765.1 Pseudoalteromonas sp. DY56-GL79
TTGTCACCTAACTGGCAGGTTATGGCGTGAAGATAATAAAGCACATTGTGCTGAGTGAGCATTACGCCTTTTGGTTGCCCGGTTGTTCCTGAGGTGTAGATGGTATAAGCCAAGTTAGCCAACGCGGTTGGACGCACTAAGTTCTCGTGCTCCACCGCCAGCGCATGGGTGTTTACGCCGAGCGCCGCCGTTTTTCCAAGCACAGGCTTAAGTGATGGCAAGTGGCTTTCCTGCGTTAGCACTAAGTCGGTGTTGGTGTCGGTTAAAATAAACTCAACCCGAGCTTCGGGATAATCTGGTGAAACAGGCACATAGGCACCACCGGCTTTGAGCACGGCCAAAATAGCAACGAGCATCTCACTACTGCGAGAAAAGTAGAGGGCGATAGGGGTATCGGCAGGCAATAGGCCAGCTTGGGCTTTGGGATGCTGAGCAATGATTTGCTGTGCAAGTGCATTGGCTTTACCGTTCACTTCGGCATAAGACAGCGCTTCACCACTGCTGGTTAACAAGGCGGTCTGCTCTGGCGTGTTAGCGGCGTGTTGCTCTATCAAGCTGGCCAAATCTTTATCGATGGCAAACGATTCTGCGTTGTCGTGCCATTGACTGAGCGTGGTCTGCATTTGGTTATTGACCAAGCTAATGCTTTGATGGCTTTGTGTTAGTCGCTCCCCAAGCTGAATTAAAATAGCTTGTACTTGGTCAAGGATCCACTCTGCCCGAGCTGTGCTTAACCATTCCCCGTTGTAGTGCATCACAAAGTCTAAGCGGTCTTGCTCGCTTTGGGCCACCACAGAAAGCGGATAGTCGCCTTTCTCTATTGATTCTCTGAACTTCCAGCTGCCAGTATTTTCTGGAGTCGGGTAGTTTTCAAATACAAAGAGGGTGTGGAACAAGCGTTGACCATCACGCTGCAGCTTCGACAAGCTCATATCGCTGTGGCTATTGAGTGCAGCGACGCCTTTTTGAATGGCTTTGAGGATGTCATTACAGCTTGCTTCTGCTTGCCAATTCACCACTAAAGGTAAGGTGTTGATGAACAAACCGACCGCTTGTTCAATCCCATTGACTGGAATTTCACGACCGGAAACTGTGCTACCAACAATCGTTTGGCTATCACCAGAATAGGTTTGCAGTAACTTATGCCAAGCAAATTGCAGTGCAACGTTGAGGGTTACGCCAGCTTGTTGACAAGTATGTTGTAGCGACCTAAACGCCTCGCCTTGAAGACTAAACTGCAGCGATTGCACTTGCTCAACGATTCGACTTTGCGACAAGTCATACTGACCACCGAGTAATAAGTTAATATCGTTTGCGGTATCAAATTCGGCTTGTTGTTGCTGCCAGTATGTCTGAGTTTGCTTGGCATTTTTAAGGTAATAAGCTTGCGCCTCTAAATAGGTTTGCTGCGCTTGCACCTCAGGTGTTTTCCCTGCACAAAGCTGGCGATAATACTCAGCGACTGCTTGCAGCATTAACGGTCCACTCCAGCCATCATTAATGGCATGGTGCTCGGTTTTGATAAGTGTGTAGAGGTTTTCACTGCGCTTAAATAAGGTGAAGCGAATAAGCCCCGGTTGACTTAGATCAAACGGAACTTGTCGATCTTCGGCTTGAGCTTTGCTGATGGCTTGCTGTTGGTGGTGCTCGTCAAGGGATGACAGATCTACTATGGTGAAATGGTTGTCATCAATACTGGCGTCGCGACACACCACTTGGAGTAGGCACTCTTGCCAATCAAAAGCGGTGCGTAGAATAGGGAAGCGAAGCGACGCTAAACGCCAAGCATGAATAAAATGTTTAACCTCCAGCGCTTGTTCAATATCCATGACCAATTGCACTCGGTAGGCATCATCCGTTGGGAAGTTAACAGCATGATAGATAAAACCTTGTTGCAAGCTATTAGCAGGGTAAAGTGCTTCGATATTATAGTGTTTGCTCAGCGCTTGATAATGACCATAAGACAAGTCGCTTAATCCCAAATCGCTTGGGGTTTGCTGTGGTGTTTGCGCGGCTAGTTCACAGCTTGCATTAATGACCTGATGAAGCGCCATTTCAAAGTGCTCAACAAATGCCAGCGACTGTGATTGGTTCAACCTCGAAACCACATCAAAGTGAAGCTTGTCACCGCGAACTGCGCCATTGATGTTGAGTAGCAGTGCATTGTCAGCCTGAGCGTTTGCCTCAGTCATCACATAGCCTGCTTGAGTATCATCCAGCTGCCAGTCTCGGCTTTGCTGTTGTTGCTGATTCAATTGACCTAGGTAGTTAAAGCTCACCTGAGGGCGAATTGCGCTGACTTTGTCTGCTTGCACAAAAGCGCCATAGCCCACGCCTTTGTCCGGAATGTGGCGCAGCATTTCTTTGGTGTTTGCGATGGTTGCAATAACGTCGTCGTGGTGTTCAAGACGCACAGGATACATACTGGTAAACCAGCCTAAAGTTTGCGACACATCCAAGCGCGGATCTATATTTTCACGACCATGACCTTCAAGTTGAATATGATTAACGGTACTGTCAAAAGTGCTGTGTAGGGCAATATTGAGTGCCGCCAAAAGCAAGTCGTTAATGTCAGTATTCAAACCAAGATTGGCATCTCGTAGTAATTTAGCGGTCGTCTCTTGCTCAAACGTGATGCTGTATTGTGATTGTGCTGAGTAAGTGGGTTGGCTAGTAAAGCCTTTTTGTACCTGCTGCCAATAGTACGCTTGCTCAGGGTGAGCCGCAGGGTAGGTGGCAATGGCATCCACCCACTGACGATAGCTAGTAAGCTTGTCTGTTAGTGCTTCACCACTTAATAGGGTTTGTAAGTCTTGGCTTAACACCCGCCACGATACCACATCAATAATGGCATGATGGAAGGCAAAGAATACCTGACTGCCCTCGGCCGTTTTCACCAACGCTGCCTGCCACAGGGGGCCATTGAATAAATCAAATTGGCTTTGTAGTTTGGTCAATTCGGTAAATAACGCGTCCTTACTCAGAGTTGTTGCATCAAGTAATGGGACTTCAAACTCTATCGCCGCTTGGTACGCTTGTTTTACCCCGTTGCAGGTCTGAACAAAGTGACAACGCAGCATGTCATGATGCTCGCTCAGCGCTTGAATAGCTTGAGTCAACCCTTTGTAATCAATGTGTTCAGGCAAGTTAAGGGTAAATGCTTGGTTCCAATGGTGTGGATTTGGTAGCCCTAAATCGAAAAACCACTGTTGGATTGGCAGTAGTGCAAATTCGCCACTCAACCTACCTTGCTCCGTGATAAGCTCAATGGTTTCAGTGCTAACGTGTTGAATTAAATAGGCCTGCGCTGCCACGCTTGGGGCGTCAATGATGTCTTTAACCTGAAGGTTAAAGCCAGCTTTACGCAGCGCAGACACAAGTTGAATACTGACAATAGAATCGCCACCGACTTTGAAAAAGTCATCATTAACGCCCACTTGTTCTAGACCCAAGACTGACTGCCAAATACCACACAATTGTTTTTCTAATTCGCTGCTCGGTGCTTGATAGTTGTCTTCATCCACCACGGTTGGAGTAGGCAATTGCTTGTGATCCAGCTTACCATTGTTGTTAAACGGTAACGCCGACATCACTTCAAAGTAGCTTGGGATCATATAGCTAGGTAAAACCTGAGCCAGTTCCTGTTTTACTGCATTTAGGTCTAACTCGCCGTGCTCTGGCACCACGTATGCGGCAAGTTGCTTGTTGCCCGCTTGTTCGAATACCACCACAGCGGCGACTTTCACTTGCGCCAATTCGTTGAGCTGTGCTTCTATTTCAGCAAGCTCAATCCTAAACCCGCGGATCTTCACTTGGTGATCGTTACGGCCTAAAAACTCTAGCACACCAGACTCGGACCAACGTCCTAAGTCTCCCGTTTTATACAGTTTATCTAGGCCGAGTTGTTTGGCCTTTGTGCTTGCAAACGGGTTATCGATAAAGCGCGCAGCACTCATTTCGGGTTTATTAAGGTAGCCACAGGCAAGTCCGGCACCCGCTATAAATATCTCGCCTGTCGCGCCGTATGGCACTGGATTAAGATGTTTATCAAGCAATAATACTTGGCGATGATTAATGGCTTGGCCGATGGGCACCGGGCCATCAATATTGGCACATGGATAGAAAGTGGTAAATGTCGTGCTTTCAGTTGGGCCATACGCGTTTATCACCAACTCTGGTCGCGTATCTCTGGCGAGAATGCGTTTGACTATGCTTGGAGTGATTGCCTCTCCGCCTGTTAGTACGCAGCGGACATTGTCATAAATATCAGGTTGTTGTAAATACAGCGAATCAAACAGTGTGCGCGTTAGCCAAAGTACACTAACACCGTGCTGTTTAATTAACCTTGATAGACTGTCAGGATCCGCACCTTGTTGCGCACTTGCTACAACCAATTTGCAGCCGTTTATCAGTGGTGTCCAAATTTCAAACGTTGCGGCGTCAAAATTTGGATTAGAGAGGTGAATAAACACGTCGTTTTCTGACGTGTTAATTAAATCAGTATCTTGTACCAAAGAAACAACGCCACGGTGTGGAACGACCACGCCCTTTGGCTCACCTGTCGTACCCGATGTATAGATCACATAGGCTTCGGTTTGCGCATGTGCGCCTGACAGTACCGGCGCTGCATCAGATAAAGACAAGCTATCTAAGCAGGTAATTTGCGGCTCAGCATCACAACTTGCAACGAGTGCTTCGATACGCGGGCGCAGCTCGCTTTGTGTTAAAATCAAACTAAGTTGCGTGTCGTTGAGCATATACTCTATGCGCTGGTCTGGATAATCAGGATTAAGCGGTACATAAGCACAACCCGCCTTTAGGATAGCCAGTTTTGCGATTACCATTGCAATAGAGCGTTCACAGAACAGCCCAACAAAGCGATGGCTAGCGCCAACGTCCACATGATCTTTAATGTAGGCGGCAAGCTTATTCGCACTTTGTTCTAATTCTTGATAGGTCAGCTGCATTTCGCCTTCAACCAGCGCTATTCGAGCTGGCGTTTTTTGTGCTTGCTGAGCAACCAATTCATGGATAGTAGCGTGCAAATAATCCGCATGCTCGTCTACCTCAACCATGGGTGTTCGCTCATCATTACTTAACAAAGAAATTTGACTATGCGACTGGTTTTCATCAGCAATAATGGCATCTAACACCAATGTCATTTGGGTGAGCAATCGCTGTGCTTTGCTTGGTGCCAGCATGGTTTCGCAGAAGCTCAACTTAAGTAGCAAGATATCTTGTTGTTCAACAATGCTGATGGTGAGCGGATAGTCTACTTTTTCAATCATCTTATCGAATGACCATTCGAGTACGTCTTGTCCCGCTGGCGTCGGATAGTTTTCAAATACAAATAGACTGTTGAACAGGCGAGTATTCGGCTCTTGTAGTTGCGACAGTGAAACACTGCTGTTGCCGTTAAGTTCTGCAATTTTTTCTTTCAGCGCTGTAAGCTGGGTGCGAATACTGGCCGTTTCTTGCCAATCAAGGGAAAGAGGTAGGGTATTGATATATAAACCAACACTGGCATGGATCCCGTCGATGGGTAGTTCACGACCCGAGACCGTTGTGCCTACTATGGTTTGCTCAGCGTCGCAGTAATATTGCAGTACTTTATGCCAAGCAAATTGCATTAAGACGTTCAGCGTGAGTCCGTGCTGTTTAGCAAAAGCTTTGAGCTGTTGATGGCGCTCTGAAGAGAGCTTTAATTCGCTCGCCGCCGCTTTTTGGATCTGTGACGAGCCAGATTGGTCAATATTTTTACTCAATAAGCGGTTGATATCATTGGGCTCACCAAATTGTGCCTTTTGGGTTTGCCAATAGCTATCGCTAGATTTTTGATTTTGCTGATAGCGCGCTTGTGTTTGCAGGTAAGCCGTTTCTTCTTCAACAATGACCGGCTCGCCTTTGGTTAGTTTGGCGTAGTTTTGATGCACGGTTTGCAGCATCACCGGAAAGCTCCAGCCATCGCTGATGCTGTGGTGCTCTGCTTTAATTAGAGTGTAATGTGCATCAGCGCGTTTAACGATAGCAAAACGCATTAATCCAGGTTGAGTCAAATCGAAAGGCGTATTACGGTCGTCGTGAATGAGCTTATCGATACGCGTCTGTTGTTCAACTTGGTCTAACCTACTGAAGTCGTGAAAACGGAAGTGATTTGCGGTAAATCCAGCTCCTCCTTTGATCACTTGGATGATTTCATTTTCCCAGTTGAATGCAGTACGTAGTGCAGGGTAACGCATTGATGCCAAGATCCAAGCCTGTTGGTAAGCATCAACATCGAGTGCTTGATGGTAATCAATGACTAACTGAACTCGATAAGCATCATCATTTGGCTGGGCAAGGTGATGATAAATAAAACCTTTTTGCATACTGTTAGCATCAAAGATGGCACGGATCTCAGATGCTTTTTTACGCTCAGCCGCTAGTAACTGTTCAAAGTCTTGCTCGGAAAAAACTTGCTGCGATACAAGGTAATCTAATAATGCGGCTTTATTTGCTTTGAGGTAGTCAACCCATTGTTGGCTGAGTCCTTGCTCACCATGGACAATCTTAAGTTTGTCGCCGTTGGCCCAAAGCGCAATGTTATCCTTTGCAAGTGATTGGCATAAATTCAACATGGTTTAAATCTCTAATTCTTGTGTTTTTTCAGACTGAGTCGTGGTTTGTTCTAGTTGTGTTTCACTTAACTGGGATTGCAGTGCAGCTAGTTGCTCCTGAGAAAGCGAGCCCGCACCAAAATCGCTAGGGGTGCTTACACCACCGCGCTTTTTCGCCTCGATCGCCGTATCCAATACATCATGCAGCGCTTGTGTTAAGTGATTAGCGAAGGCATCGGTAAGATTGCCATCTAGTAATGAATCCACTTTGATCCTGAGTTGCTCGCCCTGAACCAGCGCATTGATATCGAGGATCAGATCCGAGCCGTTTTGTGTGGAACTTGTTTCGGTTTGCAGTTGGTTGTCTATCTGCCAAAGCGCATCGCTTTGCCCACCCATTTGGCCTAGGTAGTTAAAGCTAATATTTGGCAACGTTAAGCTGGTGTCTTGCAGTTGTGCGCTACCAAAACCAAGACCTTTATTCGGGATCTGGCGTAGCGCTTCTTTGGCATCAATAATGGTGTCGCTTAGTGTCGCTTGTTGAGTCAGGCGTAGCGGGTACAAGCAAGTGAACCAGCCAATTGTTTGGTTGATATCAGCATCATCACGCCACATCTCACGACCATGACTTTCCAACGTGATAGCATGCTGAGTTTGCTTAAAGGTTTTACTCAATGCTTGGCACAAAGCAGCCAGTAGTAACTCTTCACCTTGCGTATTGAAGCCTGCATTCGCGTCACGTATTAAGCGAGCCGTGGTTTGCGCGTCTAGCTCTAACCACGCGGTTGACGGTGTTGCAGCCATGCTTGGCGGATAGCTTGGCAAGTTGGTTGCTAAACGCTGCCAAAATGCCATTTCTTGCGGGTGTGCTGCTGGGTACGCTTGCATCATTTCTACCCATTGACGATAGCTGGTACGTTTACTCAGCAATTCTCCTTGCGCTAAAAGAGTTTGCAGATCTTGCGCGATGATCCGCCAAGAAACCGCGTCGATGATTAAGTGGTGAAGCGCAAAGTGAAGCAGGTCATAGTCTTCACAAAATGCTTCGATATGTGTAACTTGCCAAAGTGGACCATTACAAATATCGAACTGGCTTTGTCGCGCGTTGAGCTCTGCTTGTACATCGTGCGACTTGCCGTTAAGGACGTTGAGTGGCGCCATCGTACTAACATCGTTATATTCTTGCGTAATATGGCCTTCAAATTCCATAAAGGTTGTGCGCAACATATCATGTTGATCACTTAAACTGTGTAGCGCCTCTTGTAATTGAATTTGGCTATAGCCGCTTGGGATCCTGATTGCAAATGCTTGATTCCAATGATTTTCCTCCGGTAGTGCTTTATTGAAAAACCATTGTTGAATTGGCAGTAGATCAAAGCGTCCGCTCAGCAGGCCTTGCTCTTGTGTTATCTCTCGTTGAGTCGCTTGTACGCTAACAATACGCTGACTTAACGCCGCTGCAGTTGGACAGTCAAAGATATCTTTTACTTGTAGTTCAATGCCTTGCTTTCTGAGCAAAGCAACGAGTTGAATCGTGAGAATAGAATCACCACCGATAGCAAAGAAATCATCTTTGGTGCTCACTTGCTCAACACCAAGCAAAGTTTTAAATGCTTCACACAGTTGCGCTTCAGTTTCGTCTTGCGGCGCTACATATTCGCTTTGGCTTACCAGCTCAGGCTCTGGCAACGCTTTACGGTCTAATTTACCATTGCCAGTCAAAGGTATTTCCGCAAGCTCAGTCCATGTTTTTGGCTGCATATAACTGGGTAGCGCTTGACTCACATGGGCTTTCACTTGGGCAGTTTGGCCGTGATGTTGTGGCTTAAACTTGATATAAGCGGCTAGGTAGGGAACACTTTGTAAGGTACGGTTGATAACCACTGCTTGGGCAACTTCTGGCAATTGGTTGATCACGCTTTCGATTTCACCCAGTTCAATACGGTAGCCACGGATCTTCACCTGATTATCGTTACGACCGATATACTCCAACTCACCATCCGGTAGGCGTCTTGCCAAGTCACCGGTTTTATACAGTCTGGCTCGTCCTTGTTGAATGTCTTGTTCGCTTGCGTATGGGCTGCTAATAAAGCGTTCTTGACTGAGCGCTTCGCGGTTTAAATAACCACGAGCAAGACCTGCACCGCCAATATACAACTCACCGCAGGCACCGGGTTCGACCAACTGCAATTTGGAATTTAGCACGTACGCTTTCATATCTAATATGGGTCTACCGATATGAGAGGCTTTAGAACTTGATTGTTGCGTGAGTGCTTTATAGGTTACATGCACCGTGGTTTCAGTGATCCCATACATGTTGACCAATAGCGGCTGTTCATCGCCGTAGCAGTTCCACCAAGGGTTGAGCATTTCGGGGTTGAGTTTGTCACCGCCGAAAATCACATACCTCAGTTTGTCAAAATTCAATTTTGCGTTTAGTGCCGCTGCACTAAATTCATAGAATGCGGCAGGAGTCTGATTAAGCACAGTCACTTGATTGTCTGAGCAGTAGTCTGCAAAGGCCTCAAAATCGCGGATCAGGCTGTTGTCAGGAATACAGAGTTTACCGCCATAAAGTAGGGCACCCCACATTTCCCATACACTAAAGTCAAAAGTATAGGCATGGTAAAGCACCCAGATATCGTGATGGTCAAAGCCATAATCTTGCTCCGTCGCCGTGAACAATCGAGCGACGTTTTCATGAGTTTGCATCACGCCTTTTGGTTGGCCAGTCGTACCTGAGGTATAAATGATGTATACCAAGTCCTGCGGTGATTGGCTGATGACAGGTGCTGTGTCGCTTTGTTGCTGAGCATTAAGTGGCGTAATTAATGGGCAAGCCACCTCCGCCAAACTGCATTTGTCTTGTGCGGCGGCATACTCTTGCTCGTCGACGATCAACAGGCTTGGGTTGGTATCACTTAGAATAAAGGTTGTTCGCTCGCTGGCATGGTCGGGAGACAGCGGCACATATGCCGCCCCCGCTTTAGTGACAGCAAGAATTGCAATCAGCATCTCGATAGAAGGCTGCATGTACAGCCCAATTAACGTATCGGCAGTGAGGGGTTGTTGATACTGAGACTGATATTGCTCCCGTAAATGCAAGGCAAGGGCGTTGGCTCTGGCGTTAAGGGTTTTATAATCGATAGATTGTGTTTGGGTTTGTAGCGCGATTTGATCTGGGTGCTTACTTACCGCTTGTTCAAACCAGTGATTTAAAGTGGTGTCGGAAAAGAACGTTTCATTGTCTTGATTGCTGCGCGCCAAGATAAGCTTTTGCTCTTCTTCATCCAGTACCGGCAGTTCGGCGATATTAAGGTCGCTAGAGTGGGTAAGTAATTCAATAAAGCGCGCCTGAATATCGGTGATCCGTGTCATTGCCACGCGAGAAAAGACAGACTTAGCGGCGACCACTTTACGACAAAGGCCTCCTTCTGTTTCAAAATGCGTAAATTCGATATCAAATTGTGAAACACCAGGCTCAATGGATACCCCTTTGATAATGGTATCTCCCGCTGTGCCCAAAGCAAGTTCGTACCCTTGGCGACCAATCATCAACGGGGTGATCCCTGGACGAATGCCATTGCTTTTTAGCTTGGCTAAGTAGTTACAGGTGACATTAATATGCTTTGCAGCGTCTTTATTATTATTTCCTGAAAGCAGTAATTGGGTGAGCTGGTTACTGACTTCACTGATTAGCGATGCACCTGTGTACTGCTCAATATCGCAAATAGAAACCGTTTCAACGTCTGAATAATGACCTAAGATCGCGCGTGTTTTACGGGTGCGGCGAGCCATCGGGATCCCTATGGTCAAATCGGTTTGCCCAGTGGTATGAAATAAAGTCAAAAAGACGCTGGCAAGCACGACGCTAAAACTCGTAACACCAGCTTGAGAGGCTGCCTGTTTTACTTGTTTGAGTGCCTCTGGGTTTTCTTCACGAAACGCGATGCCGTCATAATGGTGCGCTAGTGCCTCAGTATTACTCTGGTAAAAATCGATAGGATAGAGTTCGCTCTTTTGTGAGGTTGCTGCACGCTCAGGCTTTTCTTCAAACATCACTTGATAATCAAGGGGGGCGAGATCAAGTTCAGAGTTATCAAGCACCGCTTCTATACATGCGAGTAAATCGCTCATCAGTACTTGCAATGCCCACTGGTCACAGTTGATGTGATGCCCTTTGATGGTCAATAGCAACCGAGTTTCCGAGCTACAAGCGTAGAATTGAAAGGTCTCTTTGGTGATATCGATGGCTTGCTCAATTAAGGTTTTGGCGGTGATAGAGTCACTAAAAGCGGCAATCTCATCAGGCACGGCTAATAACTTAGGGGCACTGGCTAATAATTCGAGTTGTGGTTCGCCTTGAGCCTCATCAATACGACTCGATAAAACTGGGTGCCTTGCAAATAGCAACACCAAGGCTTGCTCTAGTGCCTCGGCTGTGAGCCCGCCGGTAAACTGTACCGCGCAAGCGATGTTATATACTGGATTTGCCAAATCAAGCTGTTGGGCTTGCCATACGTGAAGTTGCCTCGTTGTCAGAGACTTGAAATTGGCGGAATTGGACAGTGAGTTCATTGCGTGATCCTTGTTTTTTCGCCTTAACACAACGGCTTTTGCCAGTTTGCTTTTTGGTATTTTGTTTGCTGCAAGCGTGCTAAGTGTCGCGCTACTGCGGCGACAATCACCTCACACGCCAGCGTTGGGCGTTGTTGTAAATACATATGACCACCATCGACATGATGGTGCTGAAAATGGTTCTCGCAGTACTCAGACCAAGCTTGGTGTGACTCAGGCTTAACCAAGTGATCTTGTGTGGCGAGGATCAGTTCGACCGGCATCGTCAACGTAATGTCTGTACTGACGGGTTGCTCGGCTAACATAAAGTCGTCTTTAAACATGGCAGCCACAACCGCTTCTACATCCTTCGTTAAACGATGTTTAGGCAGCATGTCGAGATGATATAAAGTCGTGAGCAAGTCCGAGTCAGTCAATTTTGAGTACTGGGTAGCCGAGGGAATACTTGGCGCGCGGCACCCAGATAGACAGAGTAAATCCGGTGTTGTCAGTGCGTGTTTAGCAAGATGATCGGCAAGCTTATAAGCCACCATCCCGCCAAGACTGTGACCAAAAAACACGCACAGCCGCTCACTACGCGGCTGAAGTTGCGCGCTACTACTTAGGTGACTGAGTGCCTCATCCCAGTCCCGTAAAGATTGCATACCTGCTTTAGTACCACGGCCCGGTAAGTCGATGCCGTGGAGTTGCCAATGCGCAGGTAAATGTTTGGCCCATTCCCTAAAAAACAAAGAAGAGCCACCTGCGTGATGGAAACAGTATAAGTCAACCGGCATCATAGCTTGAGCTCCAGCGTTGGTGTGAATGCGATGGATTGACCGGTGAGCATGGAGTTGGTTTTCATAAAGTTGACTAGGTATTCCACCAAGTCTTGATAGCTGTATACCGCAGGTCGTGCACCCAGTACGCCTCCTTTTAGGTTGCGCTTTTGGATCCTTGCGGCTTTGCTATCGGTAGCCAGTAGCGGTAACACAAAACTGTTAACTGCCAGCTTGCTACCTTGATATTCGCGCGCGAGCGTCATCATCAATGCGTTATGAGCGTGGTTACAGACACTAGCGGTGGCCTCTAACTCGTAATTTAAGGTGTCGGATTGCGTTAAAAAGACGAGGTTTCCACCACTCACTCTGAGGTTGTCGGCGATGACTCTGAGTGCCGAAAATGCGCTTTCTAGGCGTGCGATCACTTGCTCACCAACGGCAATGTCTTCGAGTAGGTTGCTTTCATCAAGGCGATTGGCACAATGCAGTACCATCACTTCTTGCTGATTATTATTGATTTCAAACCAATCTAGTAATGCATTGGTATTTAACTCCGAGAGGGGAGCGCAAAGTTGGATATGGCTCGCTTCTGGATTATGCGCGAGCACTTCAGCACTTGCATTGATAAGGAGTAACGGATGTTTTTGCGACAGCAAATGGGTAACGAAGTGACTATCAAACTCACTTGTTGGATAAAGTAAAATAAACGCTTGAGCATTCATACCGCAAGGCCTCCATCCAAACGAAGCACATTTCCAGTTTGGTAGTTTGAGGCGCTAGAAGCGAGATATAGCGTGGCATCGGCAATTTCTTTGACACTCCCAACACGACCTAGTGCGGTATGTTTAAGCACCGGGTTGATAATGCTTGCGGGAATATCATCAATCATATCGGTTGCAATAAACGTCGGAGCGAGTGCGTTACAGTAAATACCACAGTGACCATATTGCCGTGCAATAGTCCGAGTGAGGCCAATAATTGCGCCTTTTGAGGTCGCGTAGTTAGCTTGACCTTCACGTCCGCTTATTCCGCTTTGCGACACCATGTTGATAATCTTGCCTGCACCTTGCTTAGTCATGACTGGCAATACCGCTTGACAACACAGCAATGTACCCTTGAAGTTGATATCTAACACGTTATGAAAAGCGTCGTACGACATCTGAGAGAACAAGCTATCATCCGTGATCCCAGCATTATTCACCAACACATCAACCCGACCCGTGTCGCTTATCGCTTGGCGAATAGCGGAATTGACGAACTCACTGTCGGTAATATTGCCGCTTTGTTGAGTGAAACGAGCTTGATACTCAGGTTTATGTAACTCCGCGATGGGGGTTTGTGTGCGACAAATACCGTATACTCGAGCACCACCTTGCAAAAAGGCGAGTGCGATGCCTTTGCCTATCCCTTTGGATACGCCAGTCACTACTACTGTCTTTCCAGTAAACACAACCAAGTTCCTTAATCCGTGTAAACAATCGTGAGTTCGGCTTTTGCAACCAACTCATCTTCAACGTGTGCTTGTGCTTTAAAGCGTGCCATCGCACCAAATTCAGTTTCCAGTTTTGCCGTTACTTTAATGATTTCACCGGGGCGAACAGGGCGACTAAATTTGGCTTTTTCTATGGAAGACAGCATGCCTCCTGTGTGCGTGTTGTTGCAGCACAAGCCGCTGATCTGCGCCATGGTCTCAATGATTAACACACCTGGGAAAATAGGCTCATCCGGAAAATGTCCTTGCAGGCCTGGCTCGTTATGCGAGACGAACTTCAATCCAACAATCATCTCTCCTGGAGAGTGTTCGATTATCTTGTCTGCAAACTTAAATGGTGCCTTGTGCGGCAAGTTATCGGTGATCATGATTTTTCATCTCCCCAGTCAAAGCAGAAGTAAACGATGAGGAAGAACACCACGCTGGTGACGCCTAAAATAATCAGTTGACGACTTACCGCAGCCAGTTCAACGCCTTGGTTTGCGACTAAGCGCAGTGCATCCAAAAACGCAGTGGTTGGCAGTAACGAAACTATTTCTCGCAGTAGAGTGGGAAAGTTAGCAGTGTCGAAATAAATGCCTGATAAGAACATCAACGGAAAGTAAAGTAAGTTAGCTATCCCTGATGAGACTTCAACCCGTTGGCTACGGGCGCCGACCAACACGCCGAGCATACAGATACAAAATGAACCGAGTGCCATTACTGCAATGATATCCAGCACGTTTCCTTGCAGCGTGTAACCAAATAAAAAGTGAAAGGCGACGAACAGAATCAGCATTTGGAACACCAGTAAGAATAAGCGTGCGAGCACGATCCCAATGATGTAATCACGGCGTTTGAAAGGAGAAAGGCGTAGACGTTTAAAAAAGCCGTTTTGTCTGTCCGACACTAAACTGTTGGCAATCGACACCAGTGCTAAACCAAGGACTTGTAACACGATGATCCCCGGGATCAACCAGTCAGTGTAACGATAACCTTTGACGCTAATGACATTGCTTCGCATCTCTTCGCCGTTAGCTTGCGCTTTAAGACGCAATAGATAGTTACGTGCCATTAACGACTCATCGGAGTTATGAGTAGAAAACATAGCGTTGGGGGCAAGGTAAACTTCAGGGCTCACCTCATTTTGCAGCTTACGTAGCACTGAGCCTGGTGAGCTGATCACTTCCGCCAGCTGAGCAGAAGCAAAGCTGTCTTCCAGCACAATTGAATCGGTTTGTGAGAGGCGGGTAACGGTAACGAGTGGATCTTCCTCCATCGCTTTAAGCCATTTCTGTTCAATTTGCTCGCCATGCATCACCACCACATTCATAGGAGACATTTTTGGTCCACCGGAGAAGGCTTGGATCAACAATAGGGCGATAAAAATAGGTAAACCGAATGTCCATAGCAATACCGCTTTATCACGGAAAAAAGGTCGAATATTGACCATCATTAATTGCCAAAATGGATATAACTTAGTTTGACTTAACTCAGGCATAACTTTCCCTCTCCATCGTGGAACCTGTGAGTTTCAAAAATACGTCGTTGAGTGTGGCTTTTCTGGGTTCTTTAATCACCGGAGTCTCAAAGGTGCGATTAATAATGTCGCTTGGCGCGCCTGACTCTATGATTTGACCTGAATTAATGATGGCTAAGTTGTCGCATAAGAACTCTGCCTCATCCATGTAGTGCGTCGTTAACATCACACAGGTACCGGCTTCTTTGAGATCTTTAATGATGTGCCAAAACTCCTGACGACTCGTGGGGTCAAGTCCCGTAGTTGGCTCATCTAAAAACACCAACTTGGGCTGGCCAACCACTGCCATCGCCAAAAATACGCGTTGCTTTTGTCCACCACTGAGCTCGCTTAGCCAAGCGTCCTTTTTCTCGCTTAAATTGAAGCGCTCAAGCAGCGTATCAATTGGCGTGTAGCTTGGGTAAAAGCTGGCAAATAGCTCGACGCACTCTTTTACTTTGAGTTTTTCGTAGAGGTTATTGTGTTGCATCACGCCACCCATAAGGCTGCGAAGTTTGGTTTCGTGTTGCTTCCAATTAAGACCGAATAACGTCACTTCACCTGACGTTGCACTACGCAAGCCCTGAAGTATTTCCAACGTCGTGGTTTTTCCGGCGCCATTGGGCCCAAGGAGTCCAAAACATTCGCCTTCGCTAACGCTAAAAGAGACGTCGTCGACGGCAACTTTTCGTGTTCTTTTGTAGACCTTCCTTAAGTTCTTCACTTCGATCACGGTCGTCATCTTATTTCCTTACTGTTCGTAAAATACATCCCGTCATACTTCCCGCGAGATTAACGCTTAGGAGTAGGGTTTGATCTAACTCGGTATCACCTGCTGGGGTGTTGAGTGCATGCATTAGCGCACGCACTGCTAATTCTGTACTGTGTAGAGGCGTGGTTTGTGGTTGATATTTTATAAGTTGAGCCTGTGGTAAATGGCTGTCCAAGCTTGCTGCAATGGTGGCAAACGCTTCGTCGTGATGAGTACTTAACACGACATTGCCCACTTGGCTTAGCTTCCTAGCATTGCTTGCCAATAATCTGTCTAGTGCTTGATGCTGCTGCGCATCATTGATTTGAATAAAATCAATGAGCTCTGCGAGAGGTTGGTAGCCTGCCGGTAACACCTCGCTGGTTGCCAAGAGCGCCGCACTGGAAAAATGACCGATATCTGCTTGGAATTGATGTGCAGCCCAGACCTGCTGTGAGAGTGCTGTATCGTCTTGCGAGCTACATACCATCGCATATCGACTTCGACCTTCACGCATATCAAGTGCTGCGCTCCAAAGCGCATGTAAAAAGTCATTGCCTAAATCACTCACACAAGTGGCCGAGTTTTTAAAGCCAAAGCCGAGCGCCAGTTGTCCTAATGTGGCATTGACGACGGTATTGGGGAAATGCGTACTTTTTAGCTCTGCAATGCCATCTTGAAATGATGCGAGGTTTTTATCTAAGGTTTCCAGCGAGCCAATGGGATTAGCATAGTAGGCTGCGAATTCTGGCAGTGGTAATTGTGCTAAATTGAGATCGCTGTCTTGTAAGGTAAATTGGCAGGCACCTAAGGCAAATTGTGCAACACACGGTGTACGGCGCTGGAAAAGTGCAGGGAACTGCTGTTTTAAGTTAAATTCAGCAAAGTGGTCGGTGCTATTTTGTCGAGCATTGTATACTTCAGTATCAGACAGGCTGGTGGCAGCAAGTAGATACACCGGTTTTGACGCCGTGTTAATCGACGTTTTCTGATGTTTACTGAGTAGCATGCTGGTGTTGTGGCCACCAAATGCTGAGTTAGTCACCGCAAAAACATCAACAACCTGAGGTCTGGCCTGATTGGTCACTAATTGATACGCATGGCAACACGACCTTATTGAGTCGACCCCCAGTGTTGCTGGTAGAAGTCCTTCATCCTGGCTGACCAAAGTTGAAATAAGTTCTACGGCACCAGCGGCACCAAGGGTATGACCAAAGTAAGATTTACTACTTGAAACCGAGACGTCGCGCATGGCCTGTTCACCAATGGCTGATTGGATCCCTTTTAGCTCTGCGCCATCATTTGCTGGCGTACCAGTCCCGTGGCTGTTGATATATTCAATATCACTTGCTGCAACGGGCGCATAGGACAATGTCTGCGTAAAAGCGCGGCGTACACCATCGCCCTCGGGGTTAGGCGCTGTAGCGTGGTGAGCATCTAAGCTCGACCCTGTCGCGAGCAGTTGATATCGCAGCGTTGCGTTACGCTGATTGGCATGTGTTTGCGATTCAAAGACTAAAAAACCTGCGCCTTCACCTAAACTTAATCCCATTTTTTCGCTGTACGGAGCACAAGGCTCAGGACTCAAGGACTGTACCGACTGAAAGCCGCCGTAAACCAGCTCGCTCAGGGCATCCGCACCGCCAGCAATGACGACATCTGCTTGGTCGTTTTCGATAAGTTGTTTAGCAAAAGCAATGGCACTGCTACTTGCGGTACAGGCCGAGGTGAAAGTCATTACAGGGCCCTGAATACCGAAGTGGCGGCTGACATCGGTTGCAATTTGATGTGGTGGATAAAACTTAAACCCCAGTTGGTGCTGACCTTTAAGGCTCTCCATCAATGAAAACATACCGCAGTTAGCATTACCGAGAATAAATGCCACACGGGTACTGTCCATCTGATTTAAGGCTAAATTTGCATGCTCAAGTGCTTCTGTAACGGCATGGATAGCGTATTGGCTCGCCAGATCCATATCAAAATGTTCTGCGCTGTGGTGCTCGTAGTTGATAGCGAGCGCCCCAACATTGTGTGTTAGTCCCTGTGTGTCGAAACGATTAATGCGGTCAATACCAGTGCGGTTTTCCTTGATGCTAGTTAGCAGCGCTTGGCGATTTTCGCCTGCTGCACAGAGCACACCATAACCAGTAATGAAAGTTTGTTGTTTATTATTCATGTACGCATTCCTGTAGTGCCGAGAGGGTGATTTTGCCGAGTTCGTTTTCTGGAAATTGCGCCAAAAAATGAACCTGCGGCGTGGGTAAATCTTTAAACCAACTTCTGATGTCCTGAAGGGTAGGGATGCAAGATAGTCCTTCGACAAAGGCGACCAGCTCGCCCCCTTTATTATTGTTATTGTCCTCGATAAAAAACACGCGATGGCGAAGTCCCACAAAGCGTTCTTGGAGGATTTTTTCTATACTTTGTAGCGAGTAGCGTTTACCTGCATATTTAAATATTTGGTCTGCGCGCCCACCGTGTGTGAATTGATTTTCATTGCTGAAAATCAGCTTATCTTTGAGCTCAAACTCTTCACAATTAGCCACTAAAAACGGCGATCTCAACATGGTTTTGTGCTCGCCATTTTGATAAATGTCGACGGCAGTGAACTTAGTAAAGTGCGTTTCGTTGTTGCCTAATGGACGATAGCCGATACCGCCGGTTTCAGTGCTTCCTAGTACTTCAAAAGCTTGTATTGAAAGTGATAGGTAAGAAATAAGGTCGGCAAGTTTTTGCTCTTTCTCACCTTTGAATGGTGCACCTGAGCTTATTAAATAACAGTGGTTTTGATTTAACTGATCGGCCACAAAGTCAAACATAGTTGGCGTTAAGATCACACCTACCTGTTTGTCTTTTACAGGTTGTAAATCCGGTGTTGAACCGAGTTCGTAACACACCGGTTTGCCTAGCTGAAGAGGGAGCATAAATGCCCAAATAAAACCGAACATGTGGCGGATATCTACGCAAGCACAGAAATAATCTACTGCGTCAAACGAGAAAGTGTCAGCAAAGGTGACGGCTTCTGCATGGAGTGAGGCGATGGATTTATGCCAAGTTTGTGGCTTACCTGTGCTGCCTGACGTTTCAAAGCCAATTGTCTTATCGCTATGGTGCTGTAAAAATGCCGTCATGGAATGAAACGGAATTTCCACCTCTTGATTGGCAAGCGTGAGCTCTCGCCAGCTAAACACATTGGCGTTCGCGGCCGTATTCGCACTTAATACCGGAGTGATATTGTGTGCTAATAACACCATAGTGCTCACAATGATATCGCATGGCGTACTGTCTTTGATAAGGCGAGCCTGACCGTTGATCTCACACTCTAGACTACGCTGTATCAGTGCTAGTAAATCGGTCTCTTTGAGAGAGGTGACTTGATCTGCCCAAGTCTCTAAGGGTGTTGCTTGTTTTTGTTGCGTTAAGTTTAACGCTATTTGACGTGTTAGTGTCGCCAAAGTTACAGTGCTCAATTCGCCCAAGTCTTTTAATTGGAACGCTTTTTTACATGCAGCAGATAACTGCATAAGGTCGACCGAGTCGAGAAACAGTGGCGCCTCAATTAAATTGGCGTCGTCACTTAGTACGTCTAGTTGTTCTTTATCTACTTCTAACTCAGCTTCAATCAGTTGCATGAGTGTTGAACGAATGGCACTGTATGTTTGCATGGTGTCCTTCCAAGCGAAAATGGTTACGGTCAGATCAACAAGCTTCAGCTGTTGTTTGTGCTTCAACTTGTTCGTGAACAAAGCTAGCTAAGGTACTGACGTTTTTCATTTTTTCTTGAATGGTTTGTTCTGGGTAATCTTTGAACTTAAGGTTGTATTTTTTCTCGATAGATACCACAAGATCGAGCACCTCGATACTGTCTAGATCTAGACCGTCACCGATAAGTTGAGCATCATCTTCGATTTCATCAATGCTATCTACCACTTCTAAATTGTCTACAATGATGTCTTGTTTAATAAATTGTGTTATTGATTCTAAGCTACTCATTTTTATATCCTTTTTAGTTTCTCTGGTGTGTAGTTTACGTCTCATTAGCGGTTTTTGAGCAACAACAAGCCCTAGCTGGCTGCAGTGAAGCTGCCAGCTATAGCGTTATCGTCATCTCAAAAATGACTTAGAGAGGGTTACTGCTCATTAAATAGGGCGTTAACCATATTGTTGATTTCGACATCCATCGGCCTATCTTCAATGACTGGTTGGAAGTTGCTGCTAATTTCGTCGAAAAACTCGCGAGAAAGTGCGTTGAGTTTCTCTGCTTTTGCATCTTTCCCATCAACATAAAATGCCTGGCGGATCGCCATTGCCTGAATAGCAATAACTGGCTTAATGAGATCTGTAATACGACGAAGGTCACGTGCGGCGATAGTGCCCATGCTGACGATGTCTTGGTTAAGTGCTTCTGTTGTGCGTGAAAATACTGACATAGGGCCTGCATTTTTAAGTGCTTCTGCAACAAGAGAAGAAGAGGTAATTTGCATTGCTTTGAAACCGTGGTGTACCCAAGCTTTGTCGCCAAGATCTTCACGCGCAACCAAGTTGTTAGAAATTCCACCGTTAAGGCGGTCATCAACCAAAATGCCTAATTCACGCTCTAGTAACGCGCCCATGTTTGCAACAAGTGGCTTGAGGGTATCGCACACCGCTGCAACGTGACCACCGTAGAAGTGACCCGCGTTAAGGATAAGGTCGTTCTCATCATCAAATAGTGGGTTATCGTTCACTGAGTTGATTTCAGTCGTTAGGATCTGTGATGCCCACATCTCAGCATCAATTAATGGACCTAACACCTGCGGAGAGCAGCGAATTGAATAGCTATCTTGTAACCTGAATGTTTCTTGCTTGCCAAACTCAATGTTGTCATCGGTGCGGTTTCTGCGACCTAAACGCTGATCGACGTTAGTTAAGCGTTCTAGAATTTTCTCTGCGCAGATCTGCTGTCCGCGGTGTGGTTTAAGTTCGTGTACGCGTTTATGGAATGGCGATGCACGACCTTCGATAAGTTCGACATAAAGCGCGATCAGTTTACAGCTTAAATCAATGCCGCGGCGGATGTCTTTTAGCGCATTCGTGGCGATAGCAGACATAACCGAAGTACCATTCATGATAGCTAAACCTTCTTTCGGCTTTAGCTTGTATGGCGCAATGTTTAGCTCTTCTAATACTTCAGCGGTGTCACGCAGTTGTCCTTGATAGTACACTTTACGCTTACCACCAAGTGCGGCACCGACATAAGAAAGTGGTGTTAAGTCGCCACTCGCACCCACAGAACCCATAGAAGGGATAGCTGGGATGATGCGGTTGTTTAGGAAGGTTTCCATCTGCGCCAGCAATTCCCAACTAACGCCTGAAAAGCCTTTGGCATTACAGTTCATGCGGATCAATAAAGTCGCGGCACAATCAGACTCTGAAAGGTAATCACCAACACCACAGCCATGATAAGCAATGAGGTTTTGTTGTAATTCTTCAGAGAGAGAAGTCGAAATACGGTTACTTGCTGAGTTACCAAAACCAGTCGTCACGCCGTATATATCTTCTTGATTTGCTAATTTATTGTCCAGGTATTGACGGTTTTGCTCGATTCTAGCTTTTAATGCCAACTCGTCCAATTTTACTTTGGATAAGGGCTGAGCTGCGTAATCTTGCACTGACTCCAGAGAAAGTGATTGATCTTGCGAGATGAAAACAATACTACCGAGCTTTTTCTCGACCTGAATTGCTTCCTTTTCTGTGTTGTACTGGTTCATGACTTTCCTACTCTGACTAAAATAATGAATCCGATTGTGATTTTCACAATGCTTATATTTTTGTATGACCGGAAACTGTTTAGAAAACCCAATCATACTTGTTAGAGGCGAGTACTACTTAACCAACGTCCCGTGTGTGCCAATCCGTTAACTTGGTCGGCTTTGTCGCGATACTATTGTCGCTATCTTTGTTACAAGATTATTTTATTTGTAAATAAAAAATATTAAATGTGATTTTTTGATTGTTGTGTTTTAAGAACGGCGGCTAGGTTAAGCCTGAGTTTTCAGGGTGTCAACACGAAAAATTTGACATTTTAATGTTAATTAAATCCAACGTTAACATAATTGAAATGTTATAAAATGATTGCAATTTGGAGTTGTTAATAGCTATTTTTTATCTCTATGAGATATAAAGAATTAATTAATTTTTAAAGCTAAAACTCTATTTTTATTGTACGTGGAAAGTTTAATAAAACTGACTTATGACAAATGTCACTATTTTGTATGGTCGGATCTGAAAATGAATAGAATTGACTTATTTCGACAGAAAGTTGAATTTTTTGTGAATAAAAAATGCGTTATAAATATAAATCTAGACGGCTAACCGTTGAGGTTGCCGGAATATCGGCAGCCTCAAAGACGGTGATTAATTAGTATTCTAAAACGGTGCTCATTAATCCAGTTTCACCGACGACGAGTAAGTAAGAGCGGTCTAGCGATGCATTGCAAAGACTTATAACCTCATCACCCATCATAATATCTTGATTACAGTCATCCACTTGATACCAGCTACTGACTTCTCCTTTATCAAATTCAACGTCTGAACCGTTAATATTTAATGTCATTGTTTCAGAAGCTAATACTCGTACGGTAAATTTATTATCGTGATCATCTTTAGACTTTCTAACAACCTTTATATCTAAGGTATCGTTGCTATCCTGCATTACCACAAAGTGATAATCTCGGTCATTACTCACCTTAATTTTTTCTTGTTCTACCATGCCAAGCTTGTTGACTGACTCAGCATAAAAACTGATTTCACGGTTGGTGTTATGTTCGTGTGTTATGCGTACGGGTTCTGAACCGGAAGCGAGTACTTTGACGCGATATTTATCGTCAGCGACATTTCGTTCATCACCGTCTAGTTCAGTGTTAGCAAGGTGAAATGCAATTTCATAATCGGTGGCATTAACCAAGTTATATTGGTTTTTATAGATGTCAGAACCGAAGTTGGCGGTCTCGACATCTTCAGACGAACAGGCAACCGCTAATAGGGATAGGGTGGCTGCAGTTAGGATACGAAAGTTCATAGTTGATCTCCTTTATCAATATTTTGAACATAGGTCGTTATTCAAGCGATTTCGGAGCAAGAGTATAGGATGGAAAAATGAAAGGTTACTTAATGATGTTTATAAGATGTTAAAAAATGTAGTATGTAAGGCTTTGTTACAAAATAAGGTACGTGGTATTCGCCATTTTACTTTCTAACTAGGTGATAAATATTGGCTTTTGTAATAAGTTAAGTTTTATGACAACTACATTTTTAAACATAAATATAAATCCCTATTTGGATTTATAGTGTAGAGCAAGATGATAACGATAAAATCTTTAAGTAAAAGTTTCTCCAAAGAGGTACTGTTTGACAACTATTCACAACAGTTTGACCATAATAGAATTTGTTTAGCGGCGCCGAATGGCGTAGGGAAAACCACCTTACTGAGTATGATTGCTGGGCTTGATGATGCGTTCAAAGGCGACATTCTTTTACAAGACAAGAAAATCGATAAACGCCAAACACTTGTTGCACTTGCGTCAGACAATATTCCATTTCCTGCTTTTTTGCGTGCAAAAGAGTTATTAACTCTCACATCAACCGCATGGCAATGTGATTTTCCTTCGCAGCTTATAAACGACTTTCAGTTTGAATCCTTTTTAATGACGCGCTACGCGGATCTCTCCTCTGGTAACAAAAAGAAGCTTCAGCTTATTAATGCTTTGATGCGTAATACCCCTTATTTATTGCTCGATGAACCTACAGCGGCTTTGGACGCGGCAGGCTGCGAGTATATCGTTGAGCTTGCGCAAAACTACGCTGGCATGGTGCTGATGACAAGTCATGAGCCTGAACCTTTTTTACAAGTTGGATTTCGCTCTATTCCCTTAGCACCAAAGCAGGGTAGTTAATATGCTTTATTACTATCGTTACAGAAAAGCATCACTTTCCCTATCGCTGCAATCGATAGGCCAGCAACTTCAGCAATTTGGCTTGATGATAGCTGCATTGTTTCAAGTTTATCTGCTAGGTTTTATCGCAATACTATTTATGGGTATAGGTAAAATTGTAGAAAGTGATAATCCCATTGCACAGGTACAAATTGCATGGGGATTACTTGCGGCGCAAAGCTTTATTTTATTTGTGTTTAGAGATGCGGTTTTGGACAAAGCGCACAGAAGTTACCACCACACAATCCTCCATCGTGCCATCCATCAAAAAGTGGCAGATGGGTTGTCCGTGCTTGTTGTTCATCCCTTATTATTGATGACTCTAATTCTCTGCTATTCGATTGGAATTGAGAAAATCACACAAGCGTGGCAATTACTGGTTTTTGCGGTGACGCAATTCTTCATTGCCCTTTGTTTTATTTATCGACCCTTGGGGACCAGTATTGGGTTATTGATAACAGCTATTATCAGTTTTGCTGTTATCGAAATTACTTGGTATTTGGTTGCTGTAAATCTAATAGCACTTGGCTGTGCAGTTTTGCTACCGCGTAAAGTGACGCTATCGATAATGGTTAAAGGATTGACGACATTTTGGCTGAGCTTTGCTTACAACCACTATTTTGTGTTGCTTTGGCGCATTGTGATGAGTGTATTGGTGCTATGGTTTGGCGCGATCTTAAGCGCAGAGCGCCCCGATCTGATGGCAAATTACGTCCCAGGTCTGGTGACGTTAAATCTATTATGGTGGTCGAGCCTTGCCATTGATCTCAAACCTGAAGTCTACGACCGTACTGCATATTGGTTGAGTATAGATAAGCTGCAATCGGCAAAGCAGAGTATTTGGATTATTGTGCTGACGGCCGCCGTCTGTTTTTCAGTGCCTGTCTATATGTTATTGGGACTGAGTTTAGTGAGTCTATTACCTTATGCCTTTCTACCACTTTTAGTGTTAAGTGCATTAAAAAGTCCACAGCATTTAGCTATGACTTGGCTCAGTACTTTAGTGCTGAGCTATACCGCGTATGTGCTGTTGTAATGATAATCGTTAGTTGGCAGCTTCAGATAGGCGAGTCAGTTTCTTTATATCGCCTTCTACACTTTCCATTTTTGCTATGAGTAGATCCCCAAGCGCGTCGATATCGTAGTGCCAAATCAAGTGGCCGACTTTTTTAAGCGTAGGGTTTTGCTCTGGCATCAATGTGAGTTGCCAAATGTAGTCCTCTTTTGACCAAGCGGATTGCCAATAGATGTCGTTGCCGCGAATTCTTAAGTTACTAAATTGATTGGTTTGCTTTTGACTTAGCGCATATTTATTTAACGCTTCCGAGTCGCTTTCGAAGAGCGTCTCGTACTCCAGCAGTAGGTTTTGTTGTAGCACAAACCAAGTTTGCCTTTCGGGGTGATAAAAGACAAAGTCAGCTGTACTGTCATGGCTGCTGATAAGCGCCCCAGACAAGCTGTATTGGTTTAATGTCTCACCGTCATAAGCCCATAGTGTTTGCTCATCTATCCAGCCCATGCTTTTGATAGGCAGACTCAGCTGTGAATTGAACTGGGTGAGTGGGCGTTTTCGGTCGTATATCACTAAATCGTTATCACGGTTTGAGGCCAAATAGCTCAGCTCTGGACTCCATACTAAAAAACCAACGTACTCATGCCCCTGATGAAAGGAAAGCTGACTGATTTTATCATCGCGATATAGATACACCTCGCATACGCCGCTGCGCCTCGACATAAATGCCGTTTCTCCCAAGCTGTTGGTCAGTGGTAAATAATCGATGCTTGAGCTTGAAAATAAGGGGAGATCGTCTCGGTCTTTGATATTAACTTGAAAACTCTCCAATGCTGCGAATATATCGCCGCGATTATCGCTTGAGAAGCTCGTGTATAAGCCAATTTCCGTTTCTTTGATGGCTTGACTGTCACCGTCTCTAAAGTGTCGTGATAGGCTGCCATATTGACTCGCAATCACGGCTTGATGATAAACATCAAACGCAACCGAAGTGACTGGAGCTGACCACTGCAGATGTACCGTGCCATCAAGCGTTTGTAGCCTTGCTAACCGCTGTTTATCTTGAATCAAATAAAAGGTTTTGTCTTGCCACGCTCGAAGGGCCATTTTTAATTGTTCATTGGCTGCCAAAGCAAGTGGCAGCTTAACCATTTGATGGGACTCAAGCCGGTAAAGGTGTGCTGCTTTGGCATTATATTGGCCGAACGTTAAGATGAGCTCTTTGTCATTTTTCCAAACGGGTTTAGTACCAACTTGGCACGGAAGAATTTGCGAGCTATGAAAAAATTGCCCTGCGGCAGTCATAACATGAAGTTGGCAGCCACTACCTTGATATTGCCAAAAAGCCAGCTTGTCTGAGTCGGGACTCCAACTTGGAAAGCTGATCCGCGAATCAAAGCGGTGTTCATTTAATTGAAAGCCTTGTTTGTTGGCAATAATAAGGTGAGTAAAATCTTTTACATAGGCGATGAGATCTTTGCTTTGGTGGGCATCAACGTCAAATTCAAGGCCAAGCTCATGACTGAGACTCGAGGTTTCGTAGCGTGATGGTGTTTTTTCAGTTGGCGTTTGATTAAAAAAGGCGATTGCGCCAAAGCATAGAACCGCCATTGCGACGGCACTGAGTGAGAAAATACGAGACTTGGCGATTACGTTGACTGGTTTTGCCGTATGACGAGTCGCTATTTCATGTCTTTCTAGTGGTGCGATAAAGCGATAGCCCCGCTTTGGGATGGTTTTGATGTAAATCGGGTTTTTAGGGTCATCCCCGAGCACTTTTCGCAGTTTAGTCAGAAGCTGATAAAGGCTATTGGGTTCGACAACCGCGTGTTGCCACAGTTGTTCGGTAAGCCAATATTTCTCTAGCACTTCGTTATGATGCTCAATAAAAAGCGCGAGTAACCTTGCCATTTGTGGCTCAAGTTTTACGGTTTTTTGGCTTTGCCTATGTGTTAGGCAATCTTGCTGGAGATCAAACTGCCAATGTCCAAAACAAATCATCTCTACTTCCTGTGCCTGCACGCCGAGTACCAATTTCAATAATCAAAACCAATTGTTCCCATAACGTTAGCGTTTCTTAAGATTAAGTCAATGTTTATAAAGGTTAAGTCAGCTTTCTTCAGAAAAAGTTAAGAACTTTTTACGGCAAAGTTTGTTGCAATAGCAGGCATAACTCTGAGGAAAGTATGTATGAATAAAAGCAATAAATTTTGGCTCGGTTTAAGTTATCCCATGATGGCAGGCGCTGTACTTGCGGAACCTATCGAGGTTGATGGTAAGTTGAATGAAGCGCAGTGGGGTTCTGCTACGCACTTTGAACAATTTGTTCAGGTTGTGCCTGTAACTTTGGCCTCTGCCAATGACAAAATTACCGCAAAAGCCTTTGCCACTGCTGATGGCGTTTATATTGGTATTAAAAATTTCCAGAATAAAGCCGAGCGCAAGCGACAATTCAATATCCATGACCGCTTTATGCAAGCTGACTTCAATCGGGTAGTTGTGGACTTTTCAGGCGACGGTAGTAGTGCATATCAATTTTCGGTGACATTAGGTGGTGGCTCGCAAGATGGTGTTGTAACCCCAAGCTTAAACGTGGATTACGATTGGGATGGGGACTGGCACTATGCCAATCACATTGACGATACGTATTGGACCACGGAATTATTGATCCCTTGGCATACCGTGTCGTTTCAGCCAGGAGATGAGCACGGGCTTACAAAAATTGGGGTTTCGGTACAGTTGTATGAGCTTAAAAGTAATTTTATCTATGCAAACCATGAGGATACAACAGCAAATAGCGACTTCTTCCTGACCATGCCAAAGATCACAGCACAGATCCCCGCGCATTCTCAATTGGCATTTGTGCCTTACTTTGCGCATCGGGCTCAATTTGCACCCGTAGGCACTTCGCCTTCAGAGCGCCAGCACCAGTCCGATGTTGGCTTTGATTTGTTCTACAAGCCTTCTCATCATCAGAAGGTGAGTCTTGCCGTGAATCCTGACTTTGGTCAGGTGGATATCGATGATGTTGACGTGAATTATTCGGCCGTAGAAACGCTTCGCACTGATAAACGTCCATTTTTCACCCAAGATATCAGCCTGTTTGAAGTTGCTGCACTTGAAAGCACTAAGCTTATTCATACTCGTCGTATAGGGGCATCAAGTGATGACGGTGCTCGTGCAATCACCCCCATAGATGCGGCGCTACGATTTGTACATAAAGGAAAGTCGGTACAATTTGGTACTTTTGCTGTGTCTGAGTCGGACTTTTCGGACGATATTGGTAAGCAGTTTTTTGCAGCAAGAGCTAATTATCGCACGCAAGATTGGCAGGCCGGTGTGCTTGCGACCAAGACAGAACGACCGTTTCTTGAACGCGATGCCATGAGTTATGCCCTTGATGGACAGTATCGTAGTGATACTTGGTCTTTCAAAGGCGCGCTATTACAAACTGAGGTAGAAACACAAAAGCAAAGTGTTACAGGTCAAGGTGTATCGCTAGACGCGGAGTATCAACATTCGTTACAGACGAAGTTCGCTGCGCGCTACTTTGCTGTGGATGACGAATTTGATAACCGTGATCTCGGCTATATGAAACGCAATGATTGGCAGGTGAGCGAGCTTTATGGTGAATACTCGGTGCACCCAAAAGACAGCTGGTTTACCAGATTAAAGCAGTCACTCACACTGAGGCATGAGCAAAATAATGCAGGAACAGGTTTAGCAGCCAGACAAGCATATTTAGCGCAGTTTTTGTTGGCAAATGGTGGTCAGCTCAACCTCGGGCTAGATTATTACACCAGTGGTAAACAAGACAACTTAGGGCGAGGCACTGAGGTGTTTGAGATGCCAAGCCGTGTGGAGTCTCGAGTATTTTATCAAAGCCCTTATGTGGGAGATTTTTCTTGGGCAGCAAGTGTTGAGCTTGACCAAGAAGGAATATCAGGCTCAGCACAGCAATACGCCGTGGATTTGACTTGGATGCCACACTACAACTGGAACCTTAAGTTGAGTAATTTCTTTAGAAGCGGTGATGGCTGGCTGATGGCGAACGGGCAAAACCGCTTGAGTGAATACGACAGAGATGAGTTTTCCAATAAGTTTGAATTTAATGGCCGGATCACCGACAACCTTGAACTCAGTGGTTCGCTACAGTGGACGATACTTGAAGCGCAAAGCAAGACGATTTATCAAATTACCAACGGTGAGCTTCGTGAAGTTCATGCTGATACCAGCTTTGACGACAGGCGCTTAGCAAGCCAGATAAAACTGCGTTATCGCATGGGTGCATATTCAGATATTTTTTTAGTGTATCAGCGAGGAGGTGCAAACTTTTCGACACTTGAAAAGTCGCAAGTAGGGCGCAGAGACTGGTTTGGGAGTGTCGCCGATTTATGGCAGCAACCAGTGCAAGACTTAGTGACGTTTAAGGTGCGATATTTATTTTAAATCACTAGAGCTGTGTTCCCCCGGCTCTAATCTGCCAAGAAAAAAGGTCAGAAAATTCTGACCTTTATATCCACGCTAATTGCTAGGGTAGTATGGATAGCACTACCTAAACAAAAATAGTTATGCTGCGTCTGCTTTACTTGATTCCTTAGTTCTTGCTTTACCGGCAAGTAACTCTTCAGGGTCAAAGTCATCAACGTTGATAACGGCAAGACGTTTTGCTTCAACGGCAGTCAATTTAGCTGCTTCGTCTTCGCTCAGTACACCTGCTTCAAGTCCCATTGCTGCCACTTTATCAAGTTGCATAAACGGTAACTTTTTACCAGTACCACGGCATACCTTTTCAAATAACGGCTCTACGGCAAGAATGTCTTTTAGCGTTTGCTCTTGCTTACCAAGCAAGCACAGCGGCTCATCTTTTAAGTAGATATGTGTTGCAAGGCGGTCACGCGTTTCGCTAGGTACTTGAAGTAACTGAGCAAGTTTGTGCTCCATTTTGTCGGTTGGTTTACGAACCGGACGACCAAATGGGAACAGGACCACTTTCAACAGGCCACGTAATGCAGCAGAAGGCATGTTGTTGATTAAGTCAGCAAGGGCACGTTGACAAAGGTACAGGTGCTCCTGACAAGACCATTGAACAAACGGTAAGTCTTCTTTACGGCGACCTTCATCGTTATAGCGCTTAAGCGTTGCAGAAACTAGGTAAAGGTAGCTTAATAAGTCGCCTAAACGTGCAGAAATACGCTCTTTACGCTTAAGTGAACCACCAAATACAGCCATACAAATATCAGACATTAATGCCAATGATGCACTGTAACGAGCGGCATTACGATAATAAACCGCTGTTTCATCGTTAAATGGTACTTTGGTGAAACGTGCGCCGGTTAGCGCTAACCACTTAGTTCTTACCAAGTTCGACATAGTGAAACCGATGTGACCCATCAAGGATTTATCGAAGCTATCAAGCGCTTCTTGTTTATCTTTGATAGAACAAGCCTCAAGTTCAGCCAGTACAAAAGGATGGCAACGAATAGCGCCTTGACCGTAGATGATCATGTTACGGGTTAGGATGTTTGCACCTTCTACCGTAATTGCAATTGGTGCACCTTGGTAACCACGGCCAACATAGTTGTTTGGACCTAGACAAATCCCTTTACCACCATGAATATCCATGGCATGGATGGTTGAAGCACGCATTTGTTCGGTTAAGTGGTACTTCAAAATGGCAGAAACAACCGAAGGCTTTTCACCTAAATCTACCGCGCCAGTTGACATAGTCACCGCAGCATCGGAGCTATACGCATAGCCACCCAGTTTCGCTAGTGCCTCTTCAATCCCTTCCATCTTACCGATAGGAAGTTTGAACTGGCGACGAATGCGACTGTATGCGCCACTTGCAACTGCAAGGGATTTAATACCACCGGCAGAGTTTGAAGGTAGCGTAATAACACGACCAACCGACAAACACTCAACTAGCATGCGCCAGCCTTGTCCTGCCATTTTTGCGCCACCGATAATGAAATCGAGTGGTACAAACACGTTTTCGCCTTGGGTAGGACCATTTTGGAATGGCACATTCAGTGGGAAGTGACGGCGGCCAATTTTTACGCCAGGCGTGTTTGTAGGAATAAGCGCACAAGTAATACCTAGCTCTTCTTTATCACCTAATAGGCCGTCCGGGTCGCGCATCTTAAACGCCAGACCAAGGACAGTCGCAACAGGTGCTAAAGTAATATAACGTTTGTTCCACGTTAGGCTAATACCTAATACTTCTTCACCTTCCCATTCGCCTTTACATACCACACCAAAGTCAGGGATCGATGAAGCATCAGAGCCCGCTTCCGGTGACGTTAATGCAAAACAAGGGATTTCATCACCCACAGCAAGGCGAGGTAAGTAGTGCTCTTTTTGCTCGTCAGTACCGTAGTGCTGAAGTAGTTCACCTGGGCCTAACGAGTTAGGTACGCCCACGATAGACGAAAGTAAAGTTGATTTACTGGTAAGCTTTTGTAGTACACAAGATTGCGCGTAAGCTGAAAACTCAAGACCACCGTATTGCTTTTTGATGATCATCGCAAAGAACTTGTTGTCTTTTAAGTATTGCCACACGTCTTGCGGTAAGTCAGTCAGCTCGTGTGTTGCTTCCCAATCGTTAAGCATGGCACACACTTCTTCCACCGGACCATCCAAAAACGCTTGTTCTTCAACGCTCAAACGCGGCTTTGGAAACTGATGAAGCTTATCCCAGTTTGGGTTACCACAAAATAGATCGGCTTCCCACCAAGTAGTACCAGCATCAATCGCTGACTTTTCGGTTTCTGACATTGTCGGCGTAACTTTTTTGAACGCTTTAAATGCCGGAGCCACGATGTACTGCTGACGCAGGTTCGTTACTGAAAGCGGAATAACAATCGCTAAGAAAATTAACCAAGATATAATGCCAAATGCACCAGCAAAGGTGCCAACTAGCATTGTAACTGCTGCAATACCTAGAGCAGTATTCCAGCTTGCGCGATGATAGCTTGCTGCGCTGAGCAAGACTAACAACGCGAGAACAAATATAAGTGTCATGTTGTTCTTCCTTATAAGAGGTCTGACCACCCAGTTAGACTAGCTGGTTAACGCTGATATTTCAAGCGTCTTCATACCCTGTATGCGAATTAGTTGATGCCTTGTTGTGACATATTATTTACGTTTTGTACTTAATCTGAGTGTTAAATGAGTCATGCTTCTTATGTCAGTAATTTAAAAGTTATTGATTACATGATTACATGATTACACCCCCAGCTATAACCTGAGAGAATTTTCAACGCTATTAATTACTGATCGATAGTTAAGTGTAATGAACGTAGTGCAATATGACGAAAATGCACATGAAATTTCTTTCAGAGAAGTTCGTTATCTGTGCATTATAATTGCCAAAACTTCATGTCTGATTTGCATTGAAATACACGTTAATGTTTCTACAATTGGGTTAAGCATAGCCACGAAATGGTGCTTTTAAGAATTGCTAAGGAGTAGCAAATGCAGTCCATTTTTTTGGTCGCTATGTGAGTTAGGATATACCGCCACGCCCTAGTGTAGCGGTTGATATTGCTGTCCATGTTAAGGAGAAACAAGATGCAGCAGAGTATTTTTTATCTAGTCACTATTTTGGCCTTCACGGCTATGTTGTCGGCCTTTCACCTCTTTCCTGAAGCGGTAATTTTTAATGTTTTTAGCAGCCTGTTTGCTGCATTACTTGG
Source organism: Pseudoalteromonas sp. DY56-GL79 (assembly GCF_041414765.1). Classification (NCBI taxonomy): domain Bacteria; kingdom Pseudomonadati; phylum Pseudomonadota; class Gammaproteobacteria; order Alteromonadales; family Pseudoalteromonadaceae; genus Pseudoalteromonas; species Pseudoalteromonas sp. DY56-GL79. The sequence goes on from NZ_JANHZS010000002.1 coordinate 32,359, forward strand.
CTACCGTGCTTATACCCGTTGGGCTTTATTATTGTGTTGTATTAACGTGTTGGCCATGACGTTTTGTCCTTTACTTGATTCAGGAGGTTGGTTAAGTCTTAAGGGAGCGGTCGTTTTTGTATGCTGTGTGATGTTTTTTGCAATAGCCTTTGGTTGCAATAAAACGGTGACACAAAATAAAAGGTTTTATTATTAGTCGCCTACCTTGCCATGTTAAACTCGACTCAGGCGATGTGTTATCGCCTGAGTACTCGAGACAATAGGTGACAGGAAACCCGCATGCGAATATTAGCCGATCAAAATATGCCCTTAGTTGAGTCATTCTTCTGTGAAATTGGTGAGGTAACTCGGTTTGATGGCCGTAGCCTTCAACCTGACGAGCTAAAAAATGTCGATATTCTGTTGACTCGCTCAGTTACTAAGGTCAACAAAGCCCTGTTAGCACAAGCCGATAAACTGAAATTTGTGGGGACTGCGACAATAGGGATTGATCATATTGATACCTCATTGTTGGCCAGCGCCAATATCTCGTTCAGCAGCGCACCGGGTTGTAATGCGATAGCTGTTGCCGAGTACGTGATAAGCGCTTTACTTGCATACGCACAAGAAACCTCCACGCCACTTCAAGATAAAACGATCGCCATCGTTGGTGTTGGTAATATTGGCGCGTGTTTGGCTTCAAAGCTTAAAGGACTTGGTCTTACGATATTATTGTGTGACCCCGTAAGGCAGCAAGCAGGGACATTGGATTCACATATAGCTCTAGATGAAGCCTTAGCTCGCGCGGATATCGTGACATTTCACGTTCCATTAGTTAAGCAGGGCCCGCATAAAACGGTTCATTTACTTGATGCATCGCGGATAGCGGCATTAAAGCCAGGCACGGTGATAATCAATGCAAGCCGGGGAAATGTTATCGATAATCAAGCGCTTTTGCACGCTGTAGAGGAGGGGCACGCGCTCGAGCTGATCTTAGACGTTTGGGAAAATGAGCCGAATATTTTACAGCCATTATTGCAATATACTCGTTTTGCTTCTGTACATATAGCCGGCCACACGCTAGAAGGCAAGGCACGAGGCACGCAAATGTTATATGAAGCCGTATGCCGAGAATTCGATTTACCAGCCTGCAAAACGATTAGTGATTTTCTTCCTAAGCCAAGTGTCACTGGCTGCCAATTGCAAAGCACAGCCAACGAGCAGGATATTGTCAATTTAGCGCATCTTGTTTATGACATTCGTCGCGATGATGGCATCATGAGAAAACAGCTAAACACATTGGGCTTTGATACCTTGCGTAAGGCATATCCCGTGCGCCGAGAATTTAGTACAATTGCAGTTAATGATGACTCACCAATCAGTGAAAAGCTTTACCAACTTGGCTTTTCTGAGCGCAAGAGTTAAGTGCTGTGGTTGGTATATTACAGAATGAGGAAAAATAATGTCGCAAAAATATAATGTTGCGGTACTTGGCGCAACAGGTCTTGTTGGCAAGCAAATTATCGAATTACTAGCGGAACGAAAGTTTCCTGTAGACACATTGTACCCACTCGCGAGTAGCCGAAGCGCGGGTGAAGAAATTGACTTTATGGGTGAAAGAATCGAAGTTCTGGATGTTGAAGAATTCGATTTTTCTAATGCCCATATCGGTTTGTTTTCAGCGGGTGGTGCCGTGTCAGAGAAATATGCACCAATCGCCGCTGAAGCTGGCTGCATTGTGATAGATAACACCTCACATTTCAGATACGACTTTGATATTCCATTAGTAGTTCCTGAGGTGAATAAAGACAGTCTTGCAGATTTTAGAAATCGTAACATCATTGCTAATCCAAACTGCTCTACAATCCAAATGCTAGTGGCACTTAAACCAATTTATGATGCCTATGGCATTGACAGAATTAATGTCTCAACTTACCAAGCGGTATCTGGCGCAGGTAAAGAAGCGGTAGATGAGTTGGCTAAGCAAACTGCAAACTTAATGAATGCAAGACCGATGGAAAACGAAGTATTTAGCAAACAAATCGCTTTTAATGTCATTCCTCAAATTGATGCGTTCCAAGAAAATGGTTACACCAAAGAAGAAATGAAGATGGTGTGGGAAACGCAAAAAATCTTGGGCGATTCGAGTGTTTTGGTTAACCCGACTGCGGTTCGCGTTCCTGTGTTTTTCGGTCATGCTGAAGCCATTCATCTTGAAACGCGCATGCCTTATGATCTTGAACATGTTAAGCAGTTACTTGCTGATGCGCCGGGTGTTGAGCTAATTGAAGACGAAAATGATTACCCAACACCGGTAAGTGATGCAAGTGGTAACGATACCGTCTATGTAGGTCGTGTAAGGCAAGATATTTCACATCCACTAGGCTTAAACTTATGGGTGGTATCAGACAACACTAGAAAAGGTGCCGCAACAAATAGCATCCAAATTGCAGAAGCCCTGATAGAAAGCTATCTATAAGTACCCATTGATATCGCAAAGTAAGCAGAGTTTTGCTTACTTTTCCGCGCTATAACGGCAAACTTCTGCCAAGAAGTTTGCCGTTAAGTCAAATACTTGACTATTCTTCACCTATATCAGCTATTCCAAAATCAGTAAAAAGCATTATAACCATGTTAACTTTCAATACGTTGCAATGGATATTCCAACATATCTGGTTTATAGTTTGCATTTGGAATAGAGCTTGCTTCAAAGCCATAATAATAAAACGTCGTTTAACGGGTGTTAAACATTTGAGTAAAGGATCGGCATGCGCGGTTTAGCCTTATTTAGTATCTTTGTATTCGCACTGATTGCCACACCAGTATATACCCAAGAGGGGGTAGTGCTAAAAGGCCCTAAAGGGGTTGATTATGGGGCTCAAGGTCGGTCAATAGGGCCTATCAGACCCACGGATACATTGTGGCGTATAGCACAAAAAGTGCGACCAGATGACTCGGTCACCATTTATCAGGTGATGAAGGCGCTTTACGATAAAAATCCTAATTCATTTCTAGATAAAAACCTCAACCATATGCAGGATGGGGCGTATTTACGTATTCCTACCATCAATGAAATTCGCAGTGTTAACCCTGAGTTGGCAAAGCAAAAGTCGGATCAAGATGACAAACTTTGGGAAATGAAGCGTAAGGGGTTATTGAATCCAAATGCAATAAACGAAGCCGAAAAAAAGGTTACACAAGCTCGTAAAGTCGATGTAGAAGAAGCAAAAGAAGACCTGACTAATCAACTGCGCTCTTTAAAAATGGAACAGGACATGCGCCTGATGGACTTACAAAAAGAGTTCAAATCCTCGGTGCGTAATGTTGAAGAAATCCTATCCGAAAACAATAAATTAAAACAGCAGCTCGGCGCTATTTCTACTGAACTTCAAACGGTTCGTACCCAACTTGGTAAAGACAGCGAAATCCAGCAACAGCTCAAGGCTGTTATTGACTTGCAAAATGAAATGATTGATCAGCAGGCAGCTCAGGCAAAAGCGCAAGAAAGTAGCGAGTTAAGCACATTCTTTAGCTCACCAGCTGGCATTGCGTTACTTGCCACATTACCGGCACTACTGGCAATTGCTGGATTCGTTATGTTTCTACGCCGAAGAAATCAATCTCAAGCGTCGACAGATGACGACGATTTTCTTCCGCAAACACCATCTGTGGCTGCAGGCGCTGCGGCGGCGGGAGCTGCAACCGCTGCGACTGCATTTGACCCTGAGCCAGACCCACTTGATATCGGAATGGGCGACGATGAAGACGCACTGGGCGCAAGCGTACAGTTAGATGACGATATCTTACCTGAAGACGATGAAATTACCTTTGACTCACTTGATGACGACTTCGATGAAGGAAGTGATACGTTAGACCAAGATGAATTAGATAGCTTACTAAATGAAGATATTTCGTTTGATGATGATCATGACGAAGACTTTATGCAACAGAGCTTTGACGAGACTGGTGATGAAGTTTCGCTTGATGTTGATGATGGCCAAGATATTTTAAGTGACAGCGATCTTGATGATTTGTTCAATGAGTCTCAAGATGAAGAAATTGATGTTAGTGATGATGCCCTTGCAGCCCTGAGCGAGGAACTCGCTGATGAGCAAGCTGGTGCTGTTGCAAACGATGATGATATCGATTCAATTCTTGACGGTGCGCTAGATGAAGAGCCCGAATTTAGCGGCAATTTTGATAGTGAGAGCTTAGTCGATGCCGATGATATCGATGCGCTACTTGATGCCTCTCAAGATGCTGACGATGATGCATTGCCTGATTTTGAGGAACCAAGCACTGAGCTTGCGGGTGATGATATTGATGCCCTGTTAAATGAAGTGCAAGACGATACGTTAGCTGAAATTAACGAAGAGTCAGATATGCTCGACGGTGATGATATCGATGCTTTATTGGATGAAGCGCAGGAAGATACGTTGCCGGAATTAGAGGAAGAATCCGGTGATCTTGCTGGTGATGATATCGATGCTTTATTGGATGAAGCGCAGGAAGATACGTTGCCGGAATTAGAAGAAGAATCCGGTGATCTTGCTGGTGATGATATTGATGCTTTATTAGATGAAGCGCAGGACGATACGTTGCCGGAATTAGAAGACGAGTCCGATGATCTAGCTGGTGATGATATCGATGCTTTATTGGATGAAGCGCAAGAAGATACGTTGCCGGAATTAGAAGACGAGTCCGATGATCTAGCTGGTGATGATATCGATGCTTTATTGGATGAAGCGCAAGAAGATACGTTGCCGGAATTAGAAGAAGAGCCTAGTGATCTTGCTGATGACGATATTGATGCTTTATTGGATGAAGCACAGGACGATACGTTGCCGGAATTAGAAGACGAGTCCGATGATCTAGCTGGTGATGATATCGATGCTTTATTGGATGAAGCGCAAGAAGATACGTTGCCGGAACCGGAAGAAGAGTCCGATGATCTAGCTGGCGATGATATTGATGCTTTATTGGATGAAGCGCAAGAAGATACGTTGCCGGAACCGGAAGAAGAGTCCGATGATCTAGCTGGCGATGATATTGATGCTTTATTAAGTGAAGCGCAGGAAGATAAGTGGCCGGATCTTGAAGAGGAAGGTAGTGAGTCTACAGAGGACGAGCTCGATGCATTAGTAGACGAAGTACCAGAAGACGCATTACCAGAACTTGAAGAAGAAGTTGGTGAGCCTGCAGATGACAATCTAGATGAGTTACTAGACGAATCTGCAGAAGATACGTTGCCGGAGCTGGAAGAAGAATCTGATGAACTTGCCGATGACGAACTCGATGCATTAGTTGACGAAATACCAGAAGATGTTTTGCCAGAGCTGGAAGAAGAATCTGATGAACTTGCCGATGACGAACTCGATGCATTAGTTGACGAAACACCAGAAGATGTTTTGCCAGAGCTAGAAGAATCTGATGAATTGGCCGATGACGAGCTCGATGCATTAGTTAACGAAACACCAGAAGGTGTGTTGCCAGAGCTGGAAGAAGAATCTGATGAACTGGCCAATGACGAACTAGATGCATTAGTTGACGAAATACCAGAAGATGTTTTGCCAGAGCTAGAAGAAGAATCTGATGAACTGGAAAATGACGAACTCGATACATTAGTTGACGAAACACCAGAAGATGTTTTGCCAGAGCTTGAAGAAGAATCTGATGAACTGGAAAATGACGAACTCGATGCATTAGTTGACGAAATACCAGAAGATGTTTTGCCAGAGCTGGAAGAAGAATCTGACGAGCCTGAACTGGGGTCTGAACAGCATTTAGCAGAGTCTGAGCAAACGGAGTCAGGACACTTGTCTGGTATGTTGGATGAAGAGGATGCTATTCCTGAATCATCTGAAGAACCGGTGGAAGATACATTACAGTCCGATCTAGCCAATGAAGCAGATTTTAGTGATGAGAATGTTCAAGCTGACGACGACAGTGAATTTGAAGATCCTGATTTAAAAAGTGTTGATGAGCTATTACAGGAGCTTCAAGCCGAAGAACAGTTTGAGTTGGATGCTGAACTTGAAGACGACTTTTCGGATGAAGAAGTTGAAATTGAGCTGGGAGATGATCCACTTAATGACGAAGTGGATTTACTGGCAGAAGAAGAGTTTCTTGACGAAGAAGATCTGCAACCAAGCGCAGAGCTAGATAGTTACCCTGAGCTGGAACTTGGCGAAAAGCTTGAAACTACTGACTCGCAAAGCGAAACTGAAAAAGCACTATCAGAAGCATTATCCAATGACGCTCAATTTGATATAGAGGATGGGCTTGATGACGATCTTCTCGACGATGAAATCTCTGGCTTTGATGAAGATAATTTACCTGAATTTAGTGCGGATTTCGACGAAGATACCTTGCTTGAAGACGAGCCTGAAGCGCCGGTCGAAGCAGCAGAAAGTGATACACTTGAGTCTGAGCCTGAGCTTGAAATCGAAGACGAGCTACCAGAGTTAACTGCGGATTTCGACGAAGAGACTTTGCTTGCTGATGAGCCTCAAGCACCAGTCGAAGAAGCAGAAAGTGATACGTTTGAGTCTGAACCTGAGCTTGAAATCGAAGACGAGCTGCCAGAGATAACTGCAGATTTCGATGAAGAGGCTTTGCTTGAAGACGAATCTGAAGCGCCGCTCGACAAAGCTGAAAGTGATGCGCTTGAGTCTGAACCTGAGCTTGAAATCGAAGACGAGCTGCCAGAGTTAGCTGCAGATTTCGATGAAGAAACCTTGCTTGAAGACGAACCTGATGCGCCAGCCGAAGAAGCTGAGAGTGAAACGCTAGAGTCCGAGCCAGATCTGGAAATCGAAGACGAGCTGCCAGAGTTAACTGCAGATTTTGATGAAGAGGCTTTGCTTGAAGACGAGCCTGAAGCGCAGGTCGAAGAAGCAGAAAGTGACACGTTTGAGTCTGAACCTGGGCTTGAAATCGAAGACGAGCTACCAGAGTTAACTGCGGATTTCGACGAAGAGACTTTGCTTGCTGATGAGCCTGAAGCGCCGCTCGACGAAGCTAAAAGCGATGCGCTTGAGTCTGAACCTGAACTGGAAGTTGAAGACGAGCTACCAGAGTTAACTGCGGATTTCGACGAAGAGACTTTGCTTGAAGACGAGCCTGAAGCGCCGGTCAAAGCAGCAGAAAGTGATACGTTTGAGTCTGAACCTGAACTGGAAGTTGAAGACGAGCTACCAGAGTTAACAGCAGACTTTGATGAAGAGACTTTGCTTGCTGATGAGCCTGAAGCACCAGTCGAAGAAGCTGAAAGTGATACGCTTGAGTCTGAACCTGCACTGGAAGTTGAAGACGAGCTACCAGAGTTAACAGCAGACTTTGATGAAGAGACTTTGCTTGCTGATGAGCCTGAAGCACCAGTCGAAGAAGCTGAG